>NZ_JBRFPI010000460.1:0-3249 GCF_053579595.1 Cellvibrio sp. | reverse complement strand
TCGACTGACCACATGCCGGCGGCGAGGCTGGGTAAATAACTTTTTTCAATATCGATAAAATGTGTTTGTGCATCGGTCAGCGCTATGCGGTATGCGCCGTAAATTTGCAAGCCGGAGACGAGTGCGGCAACACAAAACGTGAACGCAATAACAGCGCCGACAATTCGCATCCCAAGGCGGCGTGTCGGTCGCGGTGCTGGATGTTGCGTGGGCGTTGCTGTTGTCGTCATTTACAAACCTTGTAGTTTAAAACGTTATAGTTAAAAACCTTGCTCAGGTGAGAACCATAAATCGCTGCGCGCTAGCGGTGTCTCTGCGGTTAGCAGTGGGTTTCTCATCTGCACAATTGTGCGCTGTGATAATTGTGCGTTGGCGATAGCCGCCGCAAAATGTTGGATAAATAAAGTGCGCATACTGCCATCGCGAATGGCAAGTTCGAGCCCCTGTTCAATCGCAGTGGCGAGTTGGATATTATCTTTGCGCACAAAAAAATACAGCGGCGCCGGGTAATAGAGCACCCACTTGGGGGCAATCCTAAAATTCATATCAGGGTGTGTATCCAGCTCGTGCTGGATTTCAGTAAGTGAACGCGGAAAATAGCGGATGTGACCCCGCTCGAGCATATGAAACAGTCCGTCGTAACTGGCACTGCCGCTGACCTTAAAACCATTGTCGCGCAGTATGGGGTAGTCTGGCCAATCATGCCCTTGCCCGGCACGCATGCTTTTGAGTTGTTCGACACTCTCCACTTGCGCAAAGGTTTGTTCATCTTTTGCAGAGATTAATAGCAGGCGCCAACCGATCAGGCCGCGGTCAATAGGGATGCGGATGGGAAGCAATTCCTCCTCGCGCTCGGGTGAGCTGAGCGTCCAGACGACATCAATGCCTTTGTTCATTTGCAAATGCCGCAGGGTGCGGAATTGCGGCAAATTGTATTTGCTGGGCGTGGCGCGGTAATCCTGTCCGGATTTGGCGAGTGCGAGTTTGAGCAGTTCGATAGGGTAGTGGCCGCGCTTATCATCGGCCATGTGTTCGGCCCATGCATAAATTACCGGTTCAGTGGCCAGTGCCGGGGCAGCCAGTAAATAGGCGAGCAATATCCATAATCGTCTCAGTGGTAGCCTTCCTGCACCAGAGGATTTTATAGTCATCAACGTCATCACACTGGGTCATAAAAAGAATCTGCCCAGAGTATAGCGTTTGGTGTGTCAGTGTGCGGATTTATGCCGCGCGCGGGAGCCGGTTGGTTGTGGTAATTGTTTTTTTTGCGCTGCGCAACAGCTTCTGTAATAGCTGAATACCTTCAGGCCAAAAGCCCAAATTGGATTCGCTGTTGATGTGGCCAACATTGTTTAAACGCAAAAAATCTGTGCCCCACTGCAGCGCCCAGTAAGCCGCTTTGCCCTCGGTCAACCAGGGGTCATTGCTGCTGGCGATAATAGTTGCCGGTACCTGCAAGGGTCTTTGTGGCAAGCGCTGGGCGATGCGGAATTTATCCGGATCGGCAGGGGCGACTAAAAACAAGGCGGCGATTTTAGTGGGAAATTCTGCGGCAATACTAGCACTCGCGAGCGTGCCAAAGCTGTGGGCGATAATCACGGCGGGTTTATCCAACTTGTCCAATTCTGCGCGAATCCCCGCTTTCCACTTATCCAGATCCGCAGTGCTCCAATCATCGACCTGGATGCGTTTGCTATTGGGCAGTTGCGCTTCCCACAGACTTTGCCAATGCTGTTCATCACTATTGCGCAGGCCAGGTACGATCAGGATCGGCTGATCCTTGAGTGATGCGGGAAAATGTTGGTTCTGGGTAAATGACATGGCTGCCTCCTAAATACTGATGGAATGCAGCTTAGGGATTTTTATCGCAAATGAAAAAGAATCGTTATTTCTTTGCTTATATCCAAATCACACAGCTCGCCAGTTTAGAGTTTGGTAAACGCCAAGGCGGCGCCTGCGAGAATGAGTGCGCCTCCAGAAATCCAGTTAAACCAGCGCTGGTGTTCCGGTGATTTTAGCCAGCGCATAATGCCGCGCCCACCGAGGGCATAAATACTCATCCAGACAAAATCCATCGCTAAAAAAATCACCGTGAGCAGCGCAAATTGTGGCGGCATGCTGCGGTGGATGTCGATAAATTGTGGAAACAATGCGCCGAAATAAATTAGCCCTTTAGGGTTGGTGACAGCGACGATAAAGGCTTTGCCAAATAGATGGCTGCTGCGGATCTGGCGCGCCTCCACATCCACATTGAGCGGTGGCGCAAGTGCGAGCTGGATACCGAGGTACACCAAATAAGCTGCGCCTATCCATTTGATGGTATGAAAAATCCATTCCGCCTGTTCGACTAATAAACCCAATCCCAGTGCCGATAACAACATCAACACCAAATTGCCCGCGCTGGCGCCGAGCATGGTGTAGAGCGATTTGGCAAAACCGTAACGCCCTGCATCAATCATGCAGGCGAGCATCACCGGGCCAGGGCTGGCGGAGAGCACAAGGGTAATGGTGGTAAACAGCCAGAGTTGTTCGAGCGGCATAACAGCGTCCAGAGGCGAGGAAGCTGGAGTTTAGCAGAGCCTCCGGCAGCGTCGTTAAACTCTTCTATACTCAAGCCTATTAATCATAAGTTGAATAAAAGGTGTGTTATGTCTAGCAGCAGTATTTCCAATGCCATCAAAGTGCTTGAGGACTTGTTGGGCGGACTGAACCAAGCCTATTGGGAGGCCAATAGCCTTGATCGGAAAGATTTCTTTTATGACTTGATCAGCGCGCTGCATGCGGAATTATCCGAGTTGGGCAAATTGAGCGTGCAAGATCACGATCTGGATTATGAGCCTGTCACCGAAGAGTTTCGTGCAGTGCGTCCCAAGCTGAGCCGCTTGCGCAAATTGGTCGATGATTTTGCCTTGCGCTCGACGACGGCAGTGCGGCTTGAACACCTGATTAACGAAGCTATGGTGCTGATGGGGCGTAATGGTGTGAGCTAGCGATTGTTTATAGCCTTTCCTAATCAGTTCTGCGGGTTTATCACCAAATAATTTAAACGTGAGCATAAAAAAACTGGCAATGGCTGAAAACTGAACAATACTGAAACTACCGGTAACGGTTTCTTCCTGTGGGTACAACGGCATTAGTGTTTTGGTTGGCTCATTGATTTAGGAAGGTAGTACGGTTACCGATGGGTTTTCTCTTAGCCCAGTTTGGAACTCCCCTTTATTTGTAATCTAGTATGGTCTTGGCCGGCAT
>NZ_JBRFPI010000459.1:0-3259 GCF_053579595.1 Cellvibrio sp. | reverse complement strand
TTCATCATCACGTAGAAAATAAAATCTTTTCTATTGCTAACTTCCAAACCGCCGGATTTTTTCGGTTTGAAGTAGGTAGAACCCTTTGGTGTGTTGCGCACGGTGAGATAAAAAGCCACACCGTAAATCATCGCGATAATGGCTGCAGTGCCCATCGCATAGCGCCAACCGTCGTCGCCACCGAATACATGGATCGCTAAAAAGGGCAGTGTGAAGCCTGCCGCCGCTGCACCGAAGTTACCCCAGCCGCCGTAAATCCCCTCTGCCAAACCGACTTGACGCGCAGGGAACCATTCGCTGACCAAACGAATCCCGATTACAAAACCGGCGCCGACAAAACCGAGTAAAAAGCGGAAGAGCGCAAGCTGCTCAAACGTTTGTGCGCAGGCAAATGCAATCAGTATGGCGCCGGAAAAAATCAATAAACCGGAATAAATCGCGCGCGGGCCAAATTTATCCACCAGGCTGCCGACCACAATGCGGGCAGGAATGGTCAGTGCAACGTTGAGAGTTAAGAGTGCGGCCCACTGTTGTGGCGTCATCACAATAGAGGCGGTGATCAGCGGTTTGAGCGAGGGCAAACTAAACCACATCACAAAGGTGAGAAAAAAAGCGAACCAGGTGAAGTGCAGGGTCGCAACAGATTTATTGGAAAAGTCCAACAGGTTTAAACGATGAGTGCTCATGAAAAATCGTCCGGCCAATTAACAACGAGGTGGGTTTTGCGCGGCGTTTTTCATTTTGGTGCAGGGAGAATTTGCGCTGCGCGGTAATTGCCCTTTTGCAACGCCTATGCCAATGCTTAATTAGTGCGAATTTAGTGTGGGTATTGGTATTTATGTTCGATATTGGTGCTTGATTTTGCTTTGGCTGTGTTCCAAATAAATGCCTTTTTGATGGGTTTTGTAAACTAATGGTGCGTTTTTGCATCGCAAAAGCCGTTGGCATTTTGCTGATAGGCTGCACCACGACTGGTTGCACTTTACCAGTGGCTTGGTTATAAGGAGTTCATCAATAGCCAAGGAGTTTGCAATGAGATCTGCCCCCCGTTCGTTTGTGTACCTTCCGCTGCTACTTATTTTGTGTGTTGGTCTGAGCGCTTGCGTTGCCCGCCTTGCTCCCAACTACGATAAAGCTATCGCCGATGGTCTGGTTGCCGCCAGCCAACAAATCATGACTCACTTTGCGTCCACTTCATCGGGTACTGCGGCCAGTAGTTTTGCGCAGCGCGATGCCACCTACAGCAGCATTATCGGCAACCTCGATGCGCTCGCGTTGCAGGCCAAATCGCGCCCGACACCGAAAAGCAGCGTCGGCGATAAAGTGAATGAATATCTCGCCAAGCGCGGCATCACAATCACGGATACCGGTGAAGTACCGAGCGCAGCGGTGTTGGAACAAATTTCCATTACGCTCACTAAAATGCGCGATGTGGATAAAAAACAGGGCGTCACTGCATTTGAGGTGGCAGCGTTTAAAGGGCAAGTGGTGATTTATCTGGACCAGGCTCTGACCTATGAAAATTTTTTAGAACGCGAGGGGCTTTAAATCATGGCTACACCAATTGATATTTCAAGTTTGATGGAGCAAATGAAATCAGCGGCTTCGGATGTGGCCAAAAAAGACATCTCTGTCTTGAAAGGTTTTTCTGATCGCCAAATAAAAGCCATAGCGCAACAGGCCGCGTTGGTCGCGGCGGGTATTGCGAGTGGGCAGATAACCACGGAGACCCAGGAGTTTTTTTTAGACAGTTTAAAAACCATGGCGCAAAGTTTTGCTAACACACTGCAAGGTTTAGCCAAGGTGACGATTGAAAAAGTCTGGAATGCGATGGTGGGTGTGCTCTGGGGAGCCATAGGCACGGCTACCGGCATAGATATACCTGCAATTGCATGATGGCCAGCAATTAAAAAATCCCGCGATTTTTGTTGCTGTCATTAATAAAAACGTCATTTTTTTCACACAAAAGTTTAAGAAAACCGCAGTCTGCCAGTCATATTTGGCATCTAGAGTTGCCTTCCAATAAATCACACACACTGATTGGGGAAGGCTTATGAACAAGACTCTACTGGCTCTGTTAATCGCAGCGGCATCGGGCGCGGTCAACGCGCAGACCACTGCGATAAATACATCAGCGGCTGGCGCCGCCGCTCAAGTTGAAGAAACCATGGTGTTCGGGCGCGGTGAAACCCGCCAGGTACATGTGTTGGGTGCGGCTGAATTAGCCGAATATCCCGCAGGAACCAGCCCGCTCAAAGCCGTTGAAAAGTTGCCCGGTGTGAACTTCCAATCCGCTGATCCTTATGGTGCTTACGAGTGGTCCACCCGCATAGTCGTGCGCGGTTTTGGCCAAAACCAATTGGGCTTTACGCTCGACGATGTGCCGCTGGGCGATATGTCTTACGCCAACCACAACGGCCTGCACATTAGCCGCGCGATCATTTCTGAAAACATCGGCGCAGTGGCGCTCTCGCAAGGTGCTGGTTCTTTGGCCGCCGCGTCAACCAGCAATCTTGGCGGCACGTTGGAATTTACCTCGCTCGATCCAGCCACCGAATTTGCTGCCCATGTTGATGGCAGTGTGGGCAGCGATTCTGCCCAGCGCGCCTTTGTGCGTGTTGATTCAGGTGAGTTTGGCGGTGCAGGCACTCGTCTGTTCCTGAGCTACGTTGATCAAACCACCGACAAATGGAAAGGCGATGGCGAGCAGCAGCAAGAAGCGCTCAATTTCAAAATTGTGCAGCCAATCGGCGAAGCGAAGCTGACCGGCTTCTACAGCTATTCGGATCGTGTCGAGAACGATTATCAGGATATGTCGCTGGAGATGATCGACCGCCTCGGGCGCGATTGGGACAACTATGGCGCTGACTATGCCCGCGCTATAGCCGCTGCCCAAGGTAAGTTCACCGGCAAGGTGAACAGTTTGGATGATGCCTACTGGGATGCCGCCGGTCTGCGTGAAGACAATCTGGGTTACATCGCCCTCGACCTGCCACTCGGCAGCGTCACCGGCTGGAAAACCACCATTTACCAACACACCAACGAAGGCCAGGGCCTGTGGGGTACACCTTACGTTCCAACACCCAATGGTGCGCCTTTGTCGATCCGCACCACCGAGTACGATATCGACCGCACTGGCGTGGTATCGGGGCTCACCTTTGATCTGGGTGCCCACAGTTTGAATGCGGGTTTGTGGATCGAAACTAACGATTTCAATCAGGCGCGCCAGAGCGCGCTTATGCGTGCGCTCACGCTCAAA
>NZ_JBRFPI010000458.1:0-3270 GCF_053579595.1 Cellvibrio sp. | reverse complement strand
ATGTCGCCACCCAGAGGATTAATAGTCAGTTCCAGGCTGTCAGTTTTTACTTGAATCAGTTGGTTGGCAGCCAAAGTAGTTTTTTCTGCTTCAGACAGACTATTGGCAGCAACTGGAACATCACTATTAATAGCCGTCGCCGGCGGGATTGAACCCGTGTTAGTGGTGGTTTGGGTGGCTACCGGTGTTTGTGTGGGTAGCTGTTCCTGATATTCATGCCAGCGAATAACCAACATCAATAAGGTAGCGAGAATTGCTGCAATTAATAGGTTTTTTTGCCAATCCATCTTAATGACTGCCATCAGTAGTGTGTGAGTGAATAGAAGAACAACAGGTCTTGTTCAATTCCGGTACCGGATCCAGGCCGCCTTCATGCCAGGGATGGCATTTTAGTAGGCGTCGCAGGGTTAGATAAGACCCTGTAAAAAATCCATGCCGCACAATTGCTTCTTCCGAGTAATGTGAGCAGCTGGGATAAAAGCGGCATTGGTTGCCAATCCAGGGGCTTAAAAAATAGCGATAGCCGTGCAGTAGTTTGACTGCCAGCCAGATCAGGCCGGAATGGCCGTTATTGATCAGTCGCTTTAGCATCTGCATTGACCTTTTGCTCTGCCCCTTGATTTTGCGCCTGCGATGTTAACCGATGATGGCGCACTTTTTTGAAAATTCGCTGCCATTGTTGATTTAATTGCTGGCTAAATTCGCTATTGGACAGGCTATCCATCCCCTTGCGTGACAGCACCACAATATCCAACCCGGTTAACTCCTGCTGCTGCAGGCGAAAACTTTCGCGGATCAAGCGTTTCATGCGGTTGCGTTCCACTGCCAATTTCATGTGCTTTTTGGCCATCACTAAACCCAAGCGCGGTTGGGGCTGTTGGTTGAGGCGGGCGAGGATCAAAAAATACTGATGCGAAGCGCGAAATGGAGCGTCATCAAACACGGGTTTGAAATCAGCGGCGCAGAGTAAACGCAGGGATTTGGTAAAACGGAAAGAAGCGGAGTTGGAACCTGGATCAAAGCGGACATCGCTTTGGGGTTGATTCGAACTAGCAGACTGTTGAAATTCTATTTTGGCTGGCATAAGTGCGCTAAAAATAGTCTGGGAATGACCGTTATCGACTACTTTGTCTCACGTTTGCCAATAACAAATTTCAACAAACTGCTAGTGAACCAAGAAGCGCGAGCGATTAAACGCGAGTCAGCTCGGCACGGCCTTTGGCGCGACGGCGAGCCAATACCAAACGACCACCTTTGGTAGCCATACGAGCACGGAAACCGTGGTTGCGGACGCGTTTCAGATTGCTGGGTTGGAATGTTCTTTTCATGATAAACCTGTTAAAAATCCTGAGTTAATTCACACGGCGTGCGAAAAGAGGCGGGATTCTAATGAATGCCATCGTCTAAAGCAAATTATTTTGAGCAAATTATCTACAAAAACCAGCAAATTGAGCTGTGCACATTTTCTACCGGTTTTCCCTCAGTTAATTCATATATTATTCACAGGGTTATCCACAGGATTGTCGTTTTATTCATTGTTTTTGCTGCCCGGCGGGGATCTGTTACAAGTTGGTCGTTATGGTGTAACTAATTGAATTTTAATGGCTAAATTTTAGCCCATTCAAATTAAATTTGAGTTTTGTTGTGGATAACTCTGGGGGGCGAGAGTAGACTTAGCTCCCCCGTATAAATCTGGGTTTAATTCTATCCAGGGTTCATCAAGTAGTGGCGGGCCCCAGTCTTTATCTCTGTTTATCAACACATCAATGAACAATAACCGCAATCGGCGTTTCGGGAGTTTTGGTTTTGCTGCAATCGATTTGGAAATTATGTGCCGCCAGCTTACAGGATGAATTGCCTTCGCAGCAGTTCAACACCTGGATTCGGCCATTGCAAATTGATGAATCAACCTCACCCCAGGAATTGCGCTTATTGGCACCTAACCGGTTTATTTGCGATTGGGTGGCAGAAAAATTCCTCAACCGTATTCGCGAGTTGGCCAGTCACTACCATCAGGACAATAATCTACAGGTAGCAGTGGGTGTTGCGCCGCGGCCGGCAGCAGGTTTTCAAGCTAACCCGGTAAATCAGCGCCCAGTGCCCCGCTATGAACCAGCTACGATTGCTGCTCAATCCCCGGTTGATGCACGCGAAGATAATCTGGCCTTTGGCAGCCAGAGTACGGTGCAGGAGGGTACTAGCGATAGCTATTCAACTTCGTCTATTAAAGCAAAATCGCCGGCTAAAATCATTGAATATGACGCTAAAGTGCGCGATATCGTTGTGGAAGCCGGGTTCGATACTACCCGCACCACACCGGAACTGGAAGTTGAAGGCGGCCTCAAGCATAGTAACTATTTAAATGTGTCATCTACCTTCGCTACCTTTGTAGAAGGTAAATCTAACCAGCTAGGTTTGGCAGCGGCACGCCAGGTGGCTGAAAATCCCGGCGGGGCCTACAACCCTCTGTTTATATATGGTGGTGTTGGCTTGGGCAAAACCCACCTGATGCAAGCTGTCGGCAATGCGATGGTGGCGCGCAACCCCAATGCCAAAGTGGTTTACTTGCATTCCGAGCGGTTTGTTGCCGATATGGTTAAAGCATTGCAGCTAAATGCGATTAATGACTTCAAACGGTATTACCGTTCGATGGATGCGCTGTTGATCGACGATATCCAATTTTTTGCGGGTAAGGAGCGCTCGCAGGAAGAGTTTTTCCACACGTTTAACTCCCTGTTGGAAGGTGGCCGCCAGATTATCCTGACGTGTGATCGCTTTCCGAAAGAAATCAATGGGTTGGAAGAGCGGTTGAAATCCCGTTTTGGCTGGGGCCTGACTGTGGCGGTGGAGCCACCAGAGCTGGAAACCCGGGTGGCGATTTTGATGAAAAAGGCCGAACAGGTGAATATCGACCTGCCGCACGAAGCAGCCTTTTTTATTGCCCAGCGGATTCGCGCCAATGTGCGCGATCTTGAAGGTGCATTGAAGCGAGTTATTGCCAGCGCCAATTTTACTGGTCGGCCTATTGATGTCGAACTGGTGCGTGAGGCCTTAAAAGATTTGTTAGCCCTGCAGGATAAACAGGTCGGTATCGACAATATCCAGCGTGTGGTATGTGAATACTACAAAATCAAAATGAACGATATGATTTCCAAGCGCCGCAGCCGTTCAGTCGCGCGCCCGCGTCAGGTCGCAATGGCCTTGGCGAAAGAGTTGACCAATCACAGCTTGCCGGAAATCGGCGACGCGTTCGGTGGTCGTGACCACACA
>NZ_JBRFPI010000457.1:0-3270 GCF_053579595.1 Cellvibrio sp. | reverse complement strand
GCGTTGAATACACCGAATCTGTACATGCGACTGCGGATACTATGGCTAGCACTGCCACAGACTCACCTTTGGTGATTTTCGGTTCTCTCAAGGCTTTGGATTTGGAAGGCACCGCTGTTGATTTCAACACTCCGGACTTCTTACGCATTAACGTTGGCAGCGGCGAAACCACCTTCACTGATGGCACTTCAGATGGTCGCTCTGACTTCGACGAAACTGGTGATGTGACCGTGGTTGAGCTGGGTACTCTGCAGCTAAACCTTGAAGACATTGATCTGGTGATGTTCCCAGGCGCAACTGCTGGTGCAGTTAAGAAGGAAAACGGCAATGATTTCGACTTCCAAGGTGGTGATAAACATGCTGTTACTATTACCGCAGGTTCTGGTTCGTTCCAAACCCAAGGCAGCATCTACCTTTCAACCGATAGCTGTGCAACTCAAACCACTGACCTGACTTTTGCTGCGCCAACTTTGACTGCAACTGCGTTTACTGCGAACGTTAGCGGCACTACCACTGCGTTGACGGCTCCATACTCAGTATGCTACTCAGTTAATGGCACCAACAGCATTCCAGAAGTATCTGCTATTACTGCTAGTTGGACCGTTGATTTCTTCAACAGCCGTTATGATAACCGCACTCTGACATACTCTTCTTATGGTCCATTGTTGCGCAACGGTTGTGTTGCAAGTCTGTTCAACATTCCCGGCTCAAATAATGCCACTGATACAGCTTTCGTCCGTTTGACTAACACCTCTACCACCAACACTGGTGATATTCGTGGTACTTTGTACGCTCAAGACGGTACTGTATTGGGTGCTGATGTAACTATCGCTCCAGCATTGCCAATCCACGCTACTCAAGTATTCAGCTCTTTGGCTGAAGATTCAGTTTCTGCTAACGGCACTATCGTATCTATCGAGAAAGCCTTTGGTGTTACTGCTGCTGATTACAAGGGTCGTGCGCGCCTGGTACTGAAAGGTGCATTCGATACTTGTGAAGCAATGGGCTTGATTCGTAACTCTTCTACTGGTGCTCTGTACAACATGACTAGCACCACTCAAGGTAACGAAGCTGGCGGTGCTAACGACGGTAACAACGCTAACTAATTTATTAGTTACGCCTGTGAAAAAGGGAGTGGCTTTGCCACTCCCTTTTTTTATACCGTACAGGTTCGGTAACCTGTTATATTCAATCTCTAGCCCTTAACTGCCTTCTCATTGCACAAACCTTATTGTCTAATGGCTAGCCACATCCTGCACTGATTTTACCCTACACGCATCCTTGGTAAGTCTAAATTCTCTATGCCTCTATCTATCCTCGCTCTCCTTACAGTACGCAATGAAAGCGACTACATAAGCCACTGCTTACGACACCTTATTAACCAAGGCCTTTCGGTTTGTTTAATCGACAATGGATCCACTGATGACACGGTTCAAAAGGCTTCCGAATTTCTCTCGACTGGCAAGTTACGTATCGAACATTTAGCCTATAACGGATGCTTTGAACTGGCTAATGTATTGAAAAATGAAACTCGCTTAACCAAACTCATACATGCCGATTGGTATATGCATCATGATGCCGATGAAATTCGCTATGCACCGGCAGGTATGGGTACATTGCAAGAAGCGATAGAGATAGTAGACAAAGAAGGGTTTAACGCTATCAATTTTGATGAATTTGTCTTTCTTCCACCAACATTGAGTGATCAATCGCCCGTTTGCGAAGTTAATTATGAAGACTACTTTACCGACTATTATTATTTTTCACCGCGACCCCACCACCGCCTGAATGCCTGGAAGAATACAAATAAACCCGTGGATTTAATCAGTGAAGCCGGGCATCAGGTAAAATTTGAAGGATTAACTATTTACCCCAAATCTTTTACACTCAAGCATTACATTGGCCTGAGCAAACAAAAGATAATCACAAAATATGCCAGCAGGGTTTACTCCATCGACGAGATGCTCAACCGACGCTGGCACGGTGCGCGCGCCCACTTCAACCAAACTGAAGTAGTATGGCCGGCGCCAACCATGCTCAAAACAATAAGTTCACCTGGAGATTTGCTAGATAAAACATCGCCTTTAACAACACATCCCTTTCTAAACAGTGAGGAGTCACGCGAAATTGAGCGGGCAGATGAGCTATACAAAATTAAATACGATAGCCAAAAGCCATTACAACGAGCCAAAGAAAAATTAGCCCAAGTAGGCATATTATCCCTAAAGGTTAATCCAGCCCCTTTTGTTGTGGGAGTCATGCGTTCTGGCACCACCTTGTTGCGCTTAATGTTAGATGCACATCCTGAGCTTGCCGTTCCTTCTGAAACGCGCTTCTTTCCAGCACTTAACCCTTTGGTTAACAAAAAAACTGCAACGCCATATGATGTTGTATCAATACTGGAATCCATTAATACCTGGCCAGATTTTGAACTGGAAGCTGAAGATTTATTACAAAATATGACTGCACGGGGTATTAATACCCCAGGAGCAGCACTACGAATGTTTTATCAAAGTTATGCCCAACGTTTTAATAAGCTACGCTGGGGCGATAAAACCCCATATTACAACTTACATATGGATCAAATTTCACTGCTAATCCCAGAGGCTCGATTTATTCATATTATTCGAGACGGTAGAGATGTTGCCCTGTCAACCAAGGGTTTGTGGTTTGATTTAGGTAAAAATATAGAAGAAATTGCAGTGAACTGGATGAATAGGATTCGACAGACCCGTCAACTTGCGCAATTAGTCCCTCATTATATAGAACTGCGCTACGAAGACCTTATAAGTGCACCAGAACAAACTCTGCGCAAAATTTGCAAATTTATCCATCTACCATTTTCGCCCTTAATGCTTGAGTACCATCACACCGCCAAAGACCGACTAGATGAATTTAAAACACGCTATTCCACAAACGGTGAGATATTAGTATCCAAAGAACGACGCATGTCAGCATTTGCATTAGCGAGCACACCGCCACAAAAAAGTCGCATCGAACGTTGGCGCAATGAACTAACAACGGAGCAAATACTCAAATTTGAGGCCATTGCAGGGCCACTCCTAGGTGAGCTTGGCTATGACCTTCTATCAAAAAATAAGGCATAAAATGCATTTCTTAATTTCTAACCGAAAACCGATTATTATTGGTGGTTTCTATCGCTCTGGAACATCACTCGTGCGTAGACTACTTGACTCCCATAGCAAAATTTATTGCGGTCCGGAAGTAAAGTTCTGGCCCGATTTATATGCTGATTACAAAGATGGTCCT
>NZ_JBRFPI010000456.1:0-3290 GCF_053579595.1 Cellvibrio sp. | reverse complement strand
TCTGATTGACAGTGGGATGATAAAAAACGGAACCTGATGGGTTCCGTTTTTTTTGCAGACAAACCATTTTAAACAGATAGAGAGATGCACAATATTAATTAATCGCTGTAGCTCCACTCGCCATTTTTATCGGTTGCCAACCATTGCTGGGTATACCAAAAAAATCGCCCTTTTTCGCCCGCATAGGCAGTGCAGTTGTAGCGAGTGCGCCCGGATTTGAGCGGTTGTTTGGCTTGTACCCAGAGTTTATTATCAATAATTTCAGTGGTGATTGCCCCCTGTCCGGTGGCAAAGCAATTTATTTTTTTCAGCAAGCCAAGGTCGTCTAACTCCAACACCAACCAGGGTTTAGCATCCGCTTTTACAATCAGATTTTCTTGCTGTGTTTTTTTATCGCTATAAAAATTTACTGTTTTTATAGGCATCGGACGCGTGTTGACTTTCATAATGAAATCATCGAGCTCGGTAAAACTGCCGCCAAAAGGAAAACGCGGAACAGATTGTAAATCCCCCTTTTCATAGAGCGCGCCCGACTGTTGTCCAAACGCGATATAGCCGAGCTTCTTGGCGATCTGCTGTACATCCACATCATATTCACCAAAAGGATAAGCAAGTATGTTAGGGGCCTTGCCAATTTCCTGTTCAATTTTCTGTTTCGCACTGGAAATTTCCACGGCGATACGTGTGCGCCATTGTTTTAACGTTTCATTTTTTTCGCGGCGCGGCAAATGATTGTGCCGAGTGGTATGGTTCGCAATTGTCACGCCGTGTTTTGACATCTCACGCAGTTGATCCCAAGTGACAAATACTTTCCCGGTGCCGACTGAATCGGTATTAACAAAAAACGTGAATGGCCAGCCGCGCTTTTTTAAACGGGGAAAGGCGGAGTCATATACCGACACATAAGAATCATCAAAACTGATCGCGACAGTTTTATCCGGAAGGATTTCGCCCTTGCGCAACTTTTCGGTAAGTTCCAGCAGCGGTACAATCTTGAAATTATTTTTTTCCAGATAATCCATCTGCGCTTCAAAATGGGCGGGGCTGATACTGGTGGATTTGGGTGTGGTATCGCTGACATGGTGGTACAAAATCACGACTGCAGCTCGGCTACTATGCGCAAGCAGCAATGCAGGCAATAACAGGATTAAATAAAAAATAGTTTTCATGAAAGATAAATAATCCCGTGAGCGTAACTTACGATAAAGTTGAAATAATTATAATGCAAAGCCATAGTTAAAACTCAAATTCAATGCCACCACGCAAACTGGTTTCCGGTGTGTCTGTATCCAGGCCAAACAACAGCCCCAACTCCCAGCGTACTTGCTTGCGGCCAGATAATTTCACTGTGCCCATTAAGGCAGGGCCTGCGGCCCAATCCTGATCATCCAGATAAAACTCCATTGCAGGTTCAAATGCGATGCTGTAGCGGTAGCGCAGCTGGGCACGCAGGGCAGTTTCAAACTCATCTTCAATATCGCTGCCGTATTCGTATTCGGCTATTGCGTTCGCGGTTGCCACCCAACGGCTTGTCAATTCTTTTTCCCATAAAATGCCTGCTGCAAATTCATGGCTGTTGATATCCTTTGCGGTACCGACTTCCAATAACAAGCCCCAATCTGCCCAGTACTCGCCCTGCTCGGTGATTTGCCATTTCACTTCTGCTTCATAGCCGCGAATTTGTTCTCCTTCATGGGTGAGGGATTCGGTCAACAAATACACCTCCGTAAATAGCTTATCGTTCCATGTATAGCCCATTCCCGCGCGATTTAATAAAACCTCGTCGCCGCCAAGGTCGCGCAAGACAAAACCATATTCCAATTCGCGCTCATTCTGCTCTACATAGGGGTGATATACGCGGTTCATCTCCGCTTGAACCTGTGTCGTGCCAAGTGCGGCGAATAAGAGCGCACTGCTGATAACATATTTATTCATGTGCATTGCCCCGCAAACGCCATGCATGCCAAATAGAGGCAAATAAAATGGGTGCGATTGTTAACAGATAAAAAATTCCCTGAATCGGTGTAGGGCGGGAATCGTACCCCACCAATGCATAAAGTAACTCGCCCAACCAAGAATGCTCATTGACTAAAAATGAGCTGTCCCACAGCGGAGCATCCGAGTCGAGCAAGCCAATTTGCATTAATTGTTTTGCAACTTGCATGGACAAACCACCTGCCAGCAAAGTGATAACAGTGATAAAAATAGGTAAAAAATATGTCCTGCTTAGAAAGGCAAATACATAGTAGATGATAGCGCCCAAACTCATACCTATGCCTGCACCCACGGCAGCTCCAATGAGTGCAGACGACATGGCCTCGGCTTTATGATCGAAAGCAGAAAGGTAAATCCAAATCTCGGCGCCTTCGCGCATCAGCGAAAAGCTGAAGATGATAATAAACAATAGGTAGAGCAATCTGTGCTGATTAAGAGCGACATTGCGGGCGGGTGAGATGTTTTTCACCGGAGCAAATGCAAGCGGTAAAATCAGTATGCCAAGCAGGATCACACTAAGTATCACAGCGCAATAAAGCGCGGCATTCAATAATTCTTGCCCGGTACCTTCCATCGCGTCGGCAATGTCATAGGCGTAATGCGCGAGCAGCCATGAACCTGCAACACCGGCAAGTAGCGCAAAAAAACTCCAGCGATAACTCAGTTGTAATTTATTGCTGAGCGCTAAAAGCAAACTGAGAATCAGCGCTGCTTCAAGCACTTCGCGCAATATCAGCAAAACGGCATCGAGCATATTAGTTCTCCACCCGAATAATGCCCTGAGCAGTTTTTGGATTAAATTCCCCAAAAAAAGGATAGTCGCCCGGCACTAATGGGCCAACAAAAATTATCGCTTTAGCTCCGCCCATAATCACTTTTTCGCGGTTGAGTTCGTAACTTTCAAATTCCTCCGGCGTGGCATCGCGATTGATGATAATCAGTTTCACTTTGGTGTTCGCCGGAATAATCAGCTGCGACGGGAAAAATAAATGGTCGCGTATTTCAATCGTAAAGGTCGGCACTTCTGCGCGGACAATAGCGCAGAAAAATAGACACATGAATGCTATGCGGTTAATTATTGGTTTCATTGGTCGCGGCCTTGTGATCAAGTAATTTATTATGCGGAAGATGTTGTACGTCGTTACCGGTTACCGTGCTAGCTGCAAAGGTCACCATCACCAACAACCCCTGACCATAGCGCGATTGGGTCAACGCAATATGTGCAGCATGTAAATCAACGACTTGCTGCACAATAGATAAACCTAGACCACAGCCAGGTGTTTTTGAGTTGTGAC
>NZ_JBRFPI010000455.1:0-3294 GCF_053579595.1 Cellvibrio sp. | reverse complement strand
GCTCGACCCCCACTCTGCCTATCTTGATAAAGAAGCCTTTGCGGATCTGCAAGCCAGCACCTCGGGTGAATTCGGCGGGATCGGATTAGAGGTCAGTATCGACGAAGGTTTTGTCAAAGTCATTACACCCATCGATGACAGTCCGTCCGCCAAAGCGGGGATTCTCTCTGGCGATGTGGTGATCCGCATCGACGATAAGCCTGTCAAAGGTATGGATTTGAATAAAGCTGTGAACTTAATGCGCGGCCCGAAAAACAGTCCAATCAAAATTACTGTGATGCGCGAGGGCGTTGATCAGCCGCTCGATTTTGAATTGATGCGCGATATCATCAAAGTGCAGAGCGTGCGCACGCGTATTCTGGAGCAGGATTATTTCTACATTCGCGTCGCCCAGTTCCAACTGGATACTGGCAAAGATGTCGCCAAAAAATTGCGCGAGCAATTAAAGAAAAATCCCGATACCAAAGGCGTCATCCTCGACTTGCGCAATAACCCCGGCGGCGTATTACAGGCATCCGTGGAAGTAGTGGATGCCTTCCTTGATGGTGGTCAGGTGGTTTATACGCAGGGTCGCCTCGACAACAGCAATATCGGCTACAACGCCGAAGCAGGTGATATCACCAATAACCTGCCACTCGTCGTGTTGATCAATGACGGCTCGGCTTCCGCTTCAGAGATCGTCGCGGGCGCCCTGCAAGACCACAAGCGCGCCGTAATTATGGGCACACGCAGTTTTGGCAAAGGCTCGGTGCAATCAGTTATCCCCATCAGTAATGATCGCGCGATCAAACTCACTACGGCGCTCTATTACACCCCCAATGGCCGTTCGATTCAGGCTCAGGGTATTGAACCGGATGTGGATGTAGAGCGCGTGGAAATTACCGCTATCCAAAAAGGCTTGGGTACTACCGAGGCCGACTTGGCACGCCATCTCGGCAATAGCAAAGGGGGTGAGGAGAGCACCAGTAAGGATCGCGCCAACAAGCGTATCAACAGTGCGGAACTGCTCAAAGAGGACAATCAGCTGCACGAGGCATTGAACCTGCTCAAGGGGCTGAATATTTTTATCCAGCACAGCCCGCTCGCCGCCGTGTCGGCAGAACAGGCAGCTCCCATAGCGCCGGACATAGTCGTCCAACCTGAACTGCCCGCCGAAGGCGACAACGAATAAGCCGCGTGCTGACGGTGGTTGCCAAGCGCTTCGCTTTCGGTTCACTGTGGCTGCTGATAGCGACCTTTTGGCTCGGCCAGCCAGCCTTTGCCCAAGGCCGCCTTGCCATCATCATCGATGATATTGGGTACAACCTCGCACTCGGTAAACGCACAGCCGATTTACAAGGCGATTTTACTCTTTCTGTTTTACCCTTTACCCCTCATGGTATCGAGCTGGCGCAACGCGCCCATCAACGCGGCAAAGAAATTATGCTGCATGCTCCCATGAGTAATCGCCACAACTATCCGCTCGGCCGTGGCGGCTTGGTAAGCGGTATGCAGCGAGCCGAATTTCTCAAGGTTTTACGCCAAAATCTCGTTAGTATCCCGAACGTTCAAGGCCTCAACAACCATATGGGCAGCCAGCTGACCGAGCAGGCTGAACCTATGCGCTGGTTGATGGAAGAGCTTAAGCAGCAGGGATTATATTTTGTCGACAGCCGCACCACTGCCCAAACCCTGGCACTGATGATGGCCGAAGAAATCCAGCTGCCCAGCCGCAAACGCGATGTCTTTTTGGATGATGAACGCACCCGGAGTAATATCCACTACCAGTTGCTGCGTGCGCTCAAACTGGCACAGCAACAGGGTTCAGCTATCGCAATAGGCCACCCCTACCCGGAAACCCTCGCCGAACTGGAGCGGCTGCAGCCACTCTTGGATCGATACCAGGTAAAGCTGGTCAAAACATCACAGCTGATGGCGCCCGGTCGCAAATACCAGCAATTAAAAAGGCAAGCCAATGCAGCCTGTATAGCGCCCCCGATCAATCTTTGGCCGCGAATTTGGGTACCAATTGATCCATTTTCTCTCGATTTAGTCTTCAAGCCCTGAAAAGTGGCGCATTAATTTTAAAATACAAACTTTTGGTTATTAAAAATCAACTTTGCAAGACCAACTAAATCTAGCTGGTACTTATCAATGATGTCTATAATCAGCGAGGGTGATAATTGATCAACCCGTGAGGGATTCGATTTTCAGGAACACTAGCGAGGGGGCTTATATGGCTACATCCAACAGAGCAGGCGAACAGGGTTCGGTACCTTCACGCCATGGGCGTTATTTACAAAAAGATGGTTACTGGTACTATACCACCCGTGAAGGCGTGGATATAGGGCCGTTTGATAGCCGCGACGACGCTGAAACTGGCGTTGGGGAATTCATCGACTTCATTCAAGCGTCTGAACCGAAAGTGTCGGACATGCTGAAACAGTACCGCGCGGCCTAAAGTACGCTTTAGGCCGGGCACGAAAAAGGGCGCTCTGTGAGCGCCCTTTTTCGTTTTTCAAAAATCTATTCTGTCCCTACAAACGCACCTCAATCCCCTGGGCTCGCATAAATTCTTTGGCTTGTGGCACGGTGTATTCGCGGAAGTGAAAGATACTTGCCGCCAGCACCGCATCGGCGCGCCCTTCGGTCACCCCGTCCACCAAATGTTGCAGATTGCCCACACCGCCAGAAGCAATAACCGGTACCGGCACTGCATCGCTGATCGCACGGGTGACACCCAGGTCATAGCCTTTTTTAGTGCCGTCGCCATCCATGCTGGTCAGCAGGATTTCACCCGCGCCAAATTCGGCCATTTTGATCGCCCACTCCACTGCATTGATTCCGGTCGGTTTGCGGCCACCGTGGGTGAAAATCTCCCAACGTGGCTCTTCGCCTGCAAGGCTCACTTTTTTGGCATCAATCGCCACCACTATGCACTGGGCGCCAAAACGATCTGAAGCTGCTTTAACAAAATCGGGATTAACTACCGCAGCAGAATTGATACCTACTTTATCGGCGCCGGCGTTAAGCATGGTGCGGATATCATCCACGGTGCGGATACCGCCGCCCACCGTAAGCGGGATAAACACTTCGCTCGCGATCTTCTCTACCGTGTGCACTGTGGTAGCGCGCCCTTCGTGGGTCGCAGTGATATCGAGAAAAGTGATCTCGTCCGCCCCTTCCTGGTTGTAGCGCTTGGCGATTTCCACCGGGTCACCCGCATCGCGGATATCCAGAAATTGCACGCCTTTAACCACCCGGCCATTGTCCACATCAAGACAGGCAATTATGCCTTTTGCAAGTGCCATAAAC
>NZ_JBRFPI010000454.1:0-3308 GCF_053579595.1 Cellvibrio sp. | reverse complement strand
TTCAGCCTGTTAGGCCGCTGACCCGAATTTGAGGATTGACGCCACCAATCGCGCTGGAATTCGCTGCGATAGCTGTATGAGGTACGCGCCTCAAAACCATTCAGGTAATACCAGAGCGTAAAGTTGGCCACATCTTCAGAGAGACCGGTAAGCGGTGCCTTGAAGCTGCTGTGCAGAGGAACCGCTTGCTCAACATTGGATTCATTGTGCGAATAGTTGGTGTAAATCCCCAAGCCATTGAACGGGCTCGGCAAGAAATCAAACGCCTGCTGCCAAAGTAATTCGTAACCGCGAATGTAGCCACCACTGCCATTGATTGGGCGGGATACGGTGTATTCCTTGCCGTTACGGGTAATCACTTCTGCTTCCGCTGAGCGGGTGATGTAACTTTCCAAATCTTTGTAGAACAGATTGACGGCAACTTGGGAGTTATCGCTGTAATACCACTCGTAAGCGATATCGGCCTGATCAGCACGGAAAGGA
The DNA here is from genome assembly GCF_053579595.1 of Cellvibrio sp. NCBI lineage: Bacteria > Pseudomonadati > Pseudomonadota > Gammaproteobacteria > Cellvibrionales > Cellvibrionaceae > Cellvibrio > Cellvibrio sp. The sequence goes on along the minus strand of NZ_JBRFPI010000454.1, from coordinate 2,825 downwards.
TCGAGCGTCGGGTTACCAGAGGTGGATTGCCCCGGGTTAGCACCGTACAAATCTTCGTTCAGATTCAGGCTTGGGCTCATCATGTTGACCGGCGCACGCGCCATGGTTTTGGCCGCACCGATACGAATTAATTGATCTTCCGTCAGGCTGAGTGTCCAGTTGGTGCTGGGCAGCACGTCGTTGTAGTCATGCGGTGTGCTAATGCGGGTGACAGTGCCTGTCTCACCCTGCTCATACCCTTGAGCTACAGTTTCGGTATCGACATTGCGCACGCCAATGTTACCCGCAACGGATTTGCCAAAAATCTGGGTTGCAAAATCCAACTGTAGATATTGCGAGCTGATGTCTTCACTCACATTCCAACTGGCAACGAGATCATCCGCATCCAACGGCGATGGGTTTTTTAGGCCGCCGTAGTAATCGTTAATCACTGCATCGCGATCCAATACCAAGTACTCAGGTAAGCCATCAAAGTAAGCTTCTTGCGCACCGACAATATAGTCAGCAGTCAGCGAGGTGTTGCCATTGAGCGGGGTTTGATCCCACTTTTGGTTGTATTCATGCTTTTCACGGCTGGAGAAAGCGGCGCCGAACTTCACGTCCTGTAGGAAATCGCCAAAGGTGTCATATTTAAAATCCACCTTGGCTGAATTGATCTCATCGCCACCTTCAGAAGCAGGCTCGATACGCACCGTACCCAAACGGTTCTGCGCGGGGTCAGTCAGGTCGGCAGTCAACAGATCCACGGTCATGCGACCATCGCTGGTAGTGCCAAATTTGGCCCAACCCGGGTTGGTGTTTTCAGTGCGAACACTCGCCCAGCGCTTGTCGCGCGTGGTTTCCGAGGTAGCCAGATCCAGCGCGCTGGTCCAAGCACCTTCTTGCCACTCCAGGTTGATGCCGTGGCTCATCAGCTCGTCATCCTGGTCGTACACTTCGTTAAGGTTGCGCAGCGATGACAGCTCAACGGTTCCGCCGAGCAAGTCATTTTTGCCAGCTGGAGTGCCATCGATATTGTCGAATGCCGATGGCGTCAGCTTGTCGATAACCAGCCCGGTGCCCCACTCTTTGATCCCGTAATCAAAGCCCTGATAGTTTTCGTTGATATCAAAGGCAGACCAGAAACCATCATAGTTAACGCTAAGGTAATCATTTGGCTCCCAGCTGAGCGCGGCTACTACGCCCTGACGCTTGTCTTCACCACCCGCCACCAGCGATGAACCACCCCAGGGCGCAGCAACTGCCGAACCCAACTCATTGCTCCAGATTTCATTGTGGTAGGTATCACCATAATTCCACAGCTCGGTGCGCTTGGTAGCAATCGGCTCGGAGCGACCTGAATAGCCGAGCGCAACGCCCAAGGTGTCATCAAGGAATTGGTCGATATAAGAAACACTGATGCGCTGGCCAATACCGTCGTTGGCAGCACTATCAATATCCTTCGCAAGATCAAAACTGGATGCGCGCAAATCCACTACAAATTCGCGCTTGTTATGATCGAGCGGTTTGATGGTATCGAGATTGATGGTGCCGGAAACACCACCTTCCTGAATGCTGGCTTGTGGTGTTTTATAAACTTGCGCGCCATTGATCAGCTCGGAGGGGAACTGGTCGTAACGAATGTTGCGTGTCTCTTCCAGAATCGCTACTTCGCGACCATTCAGCGTAGTAAAGCCAAGCATACCGCCCATGCCGCGAATCGCGATCTGGCTACCGTTACCGCGGTCGCGATCTTGCGCGAGGCCTGGCAGGCGTTTCAGGGAGTCGCTGATAGAAACGTCCGGCAGTTGGCCGATATCTTCCGCTGCTATGGCTTCAACGATGCTCGATGAATTTTTCTTCACGCTCATCGCGGATTGCAGGCTATTTAAGTACTTGCCCACAATCACAATTTCTTCAACATCATCGGTGGCAGCCGCAGGTGGGGTTTGCGCCACAGACCAACCACTTAAACTGATCGCCAAAAAAAAGGGGCTGCGTTTCATTAAGCGCGTACAGTGTCTCATTCTCTCAATCCTTACCCAATGGTTACTAAAAGTTACTGATACTATAAGTAACATTATTGCACCACTGTCATACTTGTATCAATAATATTATTTGTAATACAAGAACTGGTACCACTTGATCTAAAGAAACTCGACAGAAACGAAGCCAAAAACCTGGGCGCGGCGCAAAAAAAGCGCGCACCCGATCCTCAAGTGCGCGCTTTAGCGACGGGTGTTTTTGGTTTAGATCCGCTAGCCGCCCGAATCGGCCAACCGCAAACCGCTGATATCAGGTGTAACGGGCTTTACATTGGGCTTTAACTGGCCGAGATCACTGCCCGCTGGCGCTAGACCATAATCACCTACCTCTACTATCGCAGGCAGTACAATCGGGCGCTCATCGTCACTCAGCAAATCGCTACCCGCTTCAGCAATATCCCAGTCTTCCAATTCAATTTCGACCAGGGGTAACTCCAGCTTTTCATCGGCGCTGATCAGGTCGGCACCGACGGCAGCCAGCCCCAAATCCGGAGCAATGACTTGCGCATGGATTTCTTCATGCACTTCAGTCACATCGACCAGATTCCCTTCAGCCGCACGCAGGCTAAGGCCGGAGATATCCACACTCACCGGCACAGGCGCCGCAGGGCGTTCTTTGGCTGGTAGCAGATCTGAACCCAAGGGTGCCAAGGTCCATACCGGCGCGGCCGCTTCAACCACGCGCTCGAAGTCGAACTCCACCGGCTCGCGGCTGCCGATCAATCGCGTTGTTGGATGGCCGATGATATGCGTGTAAGGGTTGGCGATGGCGTCGAGCAGTCGCCCTGTCATTCGATCTCT
>NZ_JBRFPI010000453.1:0-3309 GCF_053579595.1 Cellvibrio sp. | reverse complement strand
CGATCAAGGTTGGCTTGCTGGTTTCAGCGCGTGCAGCTTCGATTGCCGCTTTGATTGCATCAGGGTTGTGGCCGTCAACCGCCGGGATTACATGCCAGCCGTAGGCTTCGAAACGTTTTGGTGTGTCATCGGTAAACCAGCCTTCAACATGGCCGTCGATAGAAATACCGTTGTCATCGTAGAAGGCGATGAGTTTGCCCAAGCCCAAGGTGCCGGCCAGCGAGCAGGCCTCGTGGGAAACACCTTCCATCATGCAGCCATCGCCGAGGAAGCAGTAGGTGAAATGATTAACCACATCATGGCCGTCGCGATTGAATTGTGCCGCGAGTACTTTTTCAGCCAGTGCAAAACCAACGGCGTTAGCAATACCTTGGCCCAATGGACGCGTAGTGGTTTCAACGCCGGGAGTGTAACCACGCTCCGGGTGACCGGGCGTGTTGGAGTGTAATTGACGGAATTGTTGCAGGTCTTCAATAGAGACTGCATAACCGCTCAGATGCAACAGCGAGTAAATCAGCATGGAGCCGTGGCCGTTCGACAAGATGAAGCGGTCGCGATCAGCCCAGTCCGGGTTTTGTGGATTGTGCTGTAAAAAATCATTCCAGAGAACTTCGGCGATATCCGCCATTCCCATGGGCGCGCCCGGGTGGCCTGAGTTAGCTTTTTGTACGGCATCCATTGAAAGGACACGAATGGCATTGGCGAGATGTTGACGAGTTGGCATGAAACTCAAGGCTCCTAAGATAAGTTGATTGCTGTGTGGTGGGCGCGGTTTGCCTGACCGTCTGCGCGGCTCAGGGCACCCTGGGGTTGCAAAGCACTAATGGGCAATTGCCACTTATTACAGGCCTCTGATGGGCTTTTGTGTCGTTGGGTTCCAGCCGCCGTCGCTGGGAGTGGTCGCTCGAAACAAGCGGCCACTGACAAAATGGGCAGGCATTTTCGCCCAGCGAGCGCCGCCCGTAAAGGAATAAGCGACCTGATCGGCACAATTAATCCATAAACGGGGCACTACAGATCGAAAAAGCATCCATTCAGAACAAATCCTCACAAAAAAGCCTAAAACCTATATCAAAATATTTTGATATAGGTTTTTTGGGCTGCTAGACTGCACAGCACTCGTCGCCATTTGATCACACCATGAACCAACCCCTGTCCAATGACCCAAACGCTCTTCCCGTTCTGACCGATGTGGTCGAATTGGAAACCCCGCTCAGCCCACTCGCCAACCTACTCAAAGCGGCGGGCGATCCGCTGCGTCTGGAAATCTTGCGGGTACTCAGTCAGGATTCGTTCGGGGTATTGGAGCTGTGCCGGATTTTCTCGATTAAACAATCGGGCATGAGCCATCACCTTAAAGTGCTCAACAACGCCGGTTTATTGAGTTCGCGTCGCGAAGCCAATTCGATTTTTTACCGCCGCGCCTATTTAGCACCAGATCATCCGCTCGCTGCACTACAGCAACAATTATTTGCGACTGTGGACACGCTAGCGATTGCCGATCACTTGCGTGAACCTATCCGCGAATTGCAGCAAGAGCGCAGCCAGGCCGCACAACAATTTTTTAGCGAGAACGCCGATAAATTTCGCGCACAACAAGATTTGATTGCCAGCTACCCCGTCTACGCCGAGCAGATGACGCAGTTGCTCAACAACACCGCCTTGCGCGATAAAAAACTCGCGCTCGAAATTGGTCCGGGCGAAGGCGAATTTTTGGCAGTGATTGCACAACAATTTAACCACGTGATTGCACTCGATAATGCTGCCAACATGCTCGACAAAGCGCGCGCCTTTGCCAGCGAAAAAAATCTGCGCAATATCGAATTTATCCACGGCGATACGCAAAGTTTACTCGGCCATAAAGTCTTAGCGGATTGTATATTGGTGAATATGGTGCTGCACCATACGCCATCGCCCGCGGATATTTTTCAGGATTTAAGCAATGTGTTGGCACCGGGCGGTGCATTACTGATCTGTGACCTCTGTCGCCACGAACAAGCATGGGCGCGCGAAGCCTGCGGCGATTTATGGCAGGGCTTTGAGCCACAGGATTTTTCGCGCTGGGCGCAGGCAGCAAAGTTAGATGAAGGGCAGAGCGTGTATTTTGCGTTGCGCAATGGATTCCAGATTCAGTTGCGCCAATTTTTTAAACCGACGAATTTTTAAAATTTAATTGCGTAGCCCGTATGGAGTGTAACGAAATACGGGAACGATGATGATCGTGAATAACAACCCCGTATTGCGTTTCACTCCATACGGGCTACAAGTTTCTTTAATATTATTTGCAAGGAAAAACCATGTCCGAATATTCCGTCTTTACCTCAGAATCTGTTTCTGAAGGCCATCCCGACAAATTAGCGGATCAAATTTCTGATGCCGTACTCGATGCAATTTTAAAAGATGATCCCAATGCGCGCGTAGCGGTAGAAACGCTGGTAAAAACCGGTATGGCGATTGTCGCTGGTGAAGTGCGTACATCCACCTACGTTGATCTGGAAGATTTGATTCGCCAGGTAATTTTGGATATCGGCTACAACTCCAGCGATGTGGGTTTTGATGGTGCAAGCTGCGCGGTATTAAATGCGATTGGTAAACAATCGGCTGACATCGCCATGGGTGTGGATGAGGCAGATGATAAAGATTTAGGCGCAGGCGACCAAGGTCTGATGTTTGGTTATGCTACCAATGAAACGGCAGTATTAATGCCCGCACCGATTTTTTATGCGCACCGCTTGGTAGAAAAACAAGCACAACTGCGCAAGAGCGGCGTATTGCCTTGGTTGCGCCCCGATGCAAAAAGCCAGGTAACATTGCGTTATGAGAATGGTAAACCCGTTGCAGTTGATGCAGTGGTTCTCTCAACCCAACACAGCCCCAGTGTAAAACAATCAGAAATTCACGAAGCTGTGCGCGAATTAATTATTGCGCACGTATTACCTGCTGAATGGTTGCACAAAGATACGCAATACCACATCAACCCTACCGGTCAATTTATTATCGGCGGCCCAGTAGGTGATTGCGGTTTGACAGGGCGCAAAATTATCGTGGATTCCTACGGCGGCATGGCTCGTCACGGTGGCGGCGCCTTCTCTGGTAAAGATCCATCAAAAGTTGATCGCTCTGCTGCTTACGCTGGCCGCTATGTTGCAAAAAATATTGTCGCTGCCGGCTTGGCGGACAAATGCGAAATTCAAGTGAGCTATGCGATTGGTGTTGCAGAACCCACGTCGATTTCAATCAACACTTTTGGCACTGGCAAAATTGCTGACAGCGCAATTATTGATTTAATCCGCGAACATTTTGATCTTC
>NZ_JBRFPI010000452.1:0-3340 GCF_053579595.1 Cellvibrio sp. | reverse complement strand
GCAGCGACAACAAACGCGCTGGCAGTGGAGATATTAAATAAGTTAGCACCATCGCCACCGGTGCCGCAGGTATCAACCAAAAAGGGAACATCTAAATCAACCGGTGTAGCCAGCTCGCGCATCACCATTGCAGCGCCAGTGATTTCATCCAGGGTTTCGCCTTTCATCCGCAGCGCCACCAAAAAACCACCGATTTGTGCAGGCGTAGCGCCCCCTGTCATCACCACACGCATCACAGAAATCATTTCTTCTGTACTCAGGTCGATGCGCGCTACCAATTTTGTTAATGCTTGTTTGATATCCATTGCCATTACCTTTTATGAATCAGTACGCCGTTAAAAAATTGCGCAACATATCGTGGCCATGCTCGGTTAAAATCGATTCAGGGTGAAATTGCACTCCCTCCAATGCGAGAGTTTTGTGTTTTACGCCCATAATTTCCGCCATGCTGCCATCTTCATTTTGCGTCCAGGCAGTAATCTCCAAACAATCGGGGATAGATTCTTTTTCAATGACCAGTGAGTGATAGCGCGTTGCCTGAAACGGATTTTTTAACCCAGTAAATACACCTTTGTTGTTGTGATACACAGGTGACGTTTTACCGTGCATTACGAACGGAGCGCGAATCACTTTACCGCCCAACGCCTGACCAATACTTTGATGACCAAGACAAACTCCGAGCAGCGGAATTTTTCCGGCGAAGGTTTTGATGGTATCCACCGACACCCCCGCTTCAGTAGGGGTACAAGGGCCAGGAGAAATAACAATTTTTTCTGGTGCTAAGGCTGCAATCTCTTCGATGGTGATTTCATCATTGCGTACGACTTTGATATCTGCACCCAGCTCGCCAAAATATTGCACCAGGTTGTAGGTGAATGAATCGTAGTTATCGATCATTAAAATCATTTTGCATCTCCTTTCACTGCAGCAGTGCCCACCATATCAACGGCTTTAAAAATCGCGCGCGCTTTATTCATGGTTTCTTTCCACTCCAGCGCGGGTACTGAATCAGCCACTACACCTGCACCCGCTTGCACATAAAGCTTGCAATTTTTAATAACGGCAGTGCGAATAGCGATGGCGGTATCCATATTGCCATTCCAGGAAATATAACCCACCGCACCACCGTAGATGCCACGATTTTCCGGCTCTAATTCGTCAATAATTTCCATCGCGCGAATTTTGGGCGCACCACTCAAGGTGCCTGCTGGCAATGCCGCGCGCAATACATCCATCGCACGCAGGTCATCTTTTAATTTACCGGTGACATTCGATGTGATGTGCATGACATGCGAGTAGCGTTCGACCACCATTTTGTCCGTCAGTTTTACGCTGCCGATTTTCGCCACACGGCCTACATCATTGCGCCCCAAATCAATCAGCATTAAATGCTCTGCAATTTCTTTGGGGTCATTCACCAATTCAATTTCCAGGGCTTTATCTTCTTCCGGCGTGTAGCCGCGACGACGGGTTCCTGCAATCGGGCGCACGGTCACTTCACCATCTTCCAAACGCGCGAGAATTTCTGGACTGGAACCTACAACATGGTGATCGCCAAGATCCATAAAATACATATAAGGCGATGGATTTAAATTGCGCAGGGCGCGATAAAGATTAATCGGCTCCTGGGTAAAATCAATCGATAAACGCTGGGACACAACCACTTGCATGGTATCGCCAGCCAAAATAAATTCTTTGATTTTATCAACATAGCGGTGGAAGTTTTCTTCACCGCAATTGGAGCTAAACAGCGGTTCGTTATGGCCATTATTCCCCAGCGATAAACTGGGTGTTGCCGGAATTTCGCCGCGCAGCTTTTGCTCCAACTCATCCAATCGCGCATTGGCTTTCACAAATGCGTTTTCCACTTCCGGATTCGCATGGATTACAAAAATCAATTTACCGGCAAGGTTATCAAACACCAATACTTCATCAGATACGCTAAGCAAAATATCCGGTGTGCCAATCACATCTTTCGGTGTGCTGGCTTTTAAATGTGGTTCCACATAACGCACACAGTCATAACCAAAATAACCAACCAAACCGCCGGTAAAACGCGGCAAGCCGGGTAACTCAGGTGCACGATAGCGCTGCTTGAATTCTTCCACGAATGTCAGGGCATCGGCACAGATATGAGTTTCCACAACAGTGCCATCGCGCTCGATCTGGATTGCATCGCCGAAGGCTTTGAGCACGGTGCGCGCAGGCAAGCCGATCATGGAGTAACGCCCCCATTTTTCGCCGCCTTGTACTGATTCAAATAGGTACGAATAAGGGCCAGCTGCTAGCTTCAGATAAGAGGATAGTGGCGTATCCAGATCCGCCAGCACTTCACGCATGACGGGAATACGGTTGTAGCCTTGCGCGGCTAATTGGGCGAATTTTTCGTGATCAATAAACGGGTCAGAGTTCATGGCATTACCTTTATGCTCGCCAGACTAAGGGGCAAGCTTTTATCTTTATCAATATTGTATTTGCGCAGCACTATTCATGAAAAACCATTTTTAAATATCTATGAACAGATAGCCTATGCGCAAACAGGGAAAGGCAGGCTCGGTACAAAACCGGTCAGGATTTTGCCAAAGCAAGATGAACTAGCGACGCCATCGGGCGGCAAGGTGGGTAGCGCACTCTGTAGTGTAGGTTGCGTGTTTCACGAGGATGATTCCTGTTTGAGCTGAGGGCAAGTGTACTGAAATAATCTGCCTATGCCTACCCTCAAGCCACTCTCAACGTCTGCAAATAAACGGCTATTTCGCCAGTGCCAATTGCTCGCGCATCTGGGTGATAACAGCCGCGTAATCTGGTGCATTAAAAATGGCAGAACCGGCAACAAAGGTATCCGCACCCGCTTCAGCCACTTCGCGGATATTCGCCAACCCATGCGTACTTTGAAGACGGGACTTATGAAGTTCAATTGGGTATTATTGGAATCAATAAGGTAACTTCACAGGAAGAAAAACGATGTGCAACGAAGACAATAGTGGTAGGATTACCGAAAGAGGATCAACCCCTGGCAGAAGATCAAATGGTAGCCTCATCCATCCAGGAAGACATGGTATTCATTCCCGATGACAGTACAACAAAATTGATGTACACCCCAGATAGCACGTTGTACTTCGTACAGTTCCATGAAAGTGAAAAACAACTTTCACTCGATGATCCTTATTTCAATAACATCAAGTATGAAATCACAGAGCGGTATCAGGAAAACGAAACCAAATACAAATATTCTGTAGGCAACACCTCGGATGTCAACGTAATGCTCAGGATTTACAATGATCTGGTGGATCATGGGTACACTGAAAGCATGATTCGTGAAATTAAATCGGATGAATAC
>NZ_JBRFPI010000451.1:0-3350 GCF_053579595.1 Cellvibrio sp. | reverse complement strand
CATTCGCTGGCGCTCGGTCAGTGCGAGCTGGCGGTGCTCAGTGCTTGCCAGACCTGCTCTTCGATAATCTGGTCATTGACAGGCTCAGGGAAGCTTATGGTCTCGGACTCAAGCCCAAGCAAATGCGCATCAGTACCATCTACCCGCACCATCTGACCGTGGTAGGTCAGCGTGTAATTACCACCCAAAGCTTGGGTGATAGTGACAAAGGTCCCATCAGGGATAATTAGAGGGGTACCATCAGGGACGCGCCGTGCCGGACAATCAGCTTGGGCGACCACCATACGTCTTTCAGACATAGTAATTCTCTACGCAAGGCGTCTTAGTTAACGCTAAAACTTTCACCGCAACCGCAATAATCTTTAACGCGCGGATTGTTGAATTTGAGCTGGCGATTTACGCCTTCAGTGACGTAATCGATTTCAGTGCCGCTCACCACCGACAAGCTGCCCGAATCAACCAACAATTCAACACCGCTCTCCAGTTGCATATGTACATCATCCGCCTTGGCTTCATTGACCAAATCCACAACGTACATCCAGCCAGTGCAGCCACTTTGTTTTACACTCAAGCGCACTGCTTTCGCGTCTTTAGCAGAGCCCAATTGCCGCTTGAAATGTTCAACCGCCGTTGGGGTGACCTGCACAGGTTGCTGCGGATCAAATGATGCGATACTCATAGCAGTCTCCAGGATTAACTCATCGCTCGTTAAAGCATATTTCGTTACAACACGTTCGTTACAATAAAAAGGCGCTACAACAAAAAGGTTTTCGCTTTTTCAATCGCTGCGAACAGGCGATCAACCTCATCAAAGGTGTTGTAAAAACTAAAACTCGCACGCACGGTGCCAGGAATTCCAAACTGATCCATAATCGGTTGCGCACAGTGATTCCCCGTGCGCACAGCAATACCCTGCTTATCCAATAAGACACCAACATCCGCCGGATGTGCACCTTCAAGCAAAAAACTCATCACTGAAGTTTTATGTGCGGCAGTACCAACCAATTTCAAGCCAGCAGTTGCGCGCGCTTTTTCCTCAGCATAATTCAACAATGCCTGTTCATGCGCAGCGGCAGTGGTACGGTCGATTGAATTCAAATAATCAATCGCAGCGCCCAAACCTATAGCGCCCGCGATATCAGGTGTACCCGCTTCAAACTTGTAGGGCAACTGATTGAACGTTGTGCCTGCAAATGAAACGGTTTCGATCATCTCGCCCCCACCCTGATAGGGCGACATGGCATTGAGCAAATCTTCTTTACCGTACAACACACCCAAGCCCGTCGGACCAAATAGTTTGTGTGCAGAAAACACATAAAAATCGCAATTGAGTTTTTGGACATCAACCGCCCAATGGCTCACTGCTTGCGCACCATCAATTAATACGCGCGCGCCAACAGCATGCGCCAGCGTAATAATTTTTTCGATTGGATTAATCGTGCCCATCGCATTGGACACATGACCTACAGCGACCATTTTTACATGGGCATCAAGCATGGCATCAAACGCCAGCATATTGATATTACCGTTGGCATCGACAGGAATCGGTTCAACTTTAGCACCGGTTGTCTGGGCGATTAATTGCCAGGGAACAATATTGGAGTGATGCTCCATCGCCGATACCAGAATACGGTCACCCGGCTTCAAATTGGTTTTGCCCCAAGAGGCGGCAACCAGATTAATACTCTCGGTTGTACCACGAGTCCAAATAACCTGTTTGGCTGCCGGTGCATTTAAAAACTGTGCGACTCTCTCTCTCGCAGCTTCAAATTTTATTGTGGCTCGATCAGCCAATGCATGGGCACCACGATGAACATTGCTATTGTCATTGCGATAGTAATCACTGATTGCATCAATCACCGCATTGGGTTTTTGGGTGGTGGCGGCATTATCGAGATAGACCAGCGGCTGCCCATTCACCTGTTGGTGCAAGATAGGGAAATCAGCGCGGATTGTTTCCACATCAAAATGCAACACGTCAATATCACCCAAAGATTTAGTCATCCGTCAACTCCGCCAATGCGCTGGCAGCAATCAAACTGTTGTCACGGCCAAAAAGTTTTGCCAAACGCGGTTGCAAATAATCGTGCACTTCGGGTTGCGCAATTTGTTCCAGCAGTTCATTGATAAAGCCAAAACTGAGCATCACATCGGCTTCAGCGCGAGACAAACCGCGGCTCTGCAAATAGTAACGCGCATTGGCATTTAGCTGGCTTATGGTCGCACCGTGCGCGCACTTCACATCATCTGCGTAAATTTCCAACTCCGGCTTGGTATTCACTTCTGCCTTATTGGAGGTCAGCATGTTTTTGTTGCTTAATTCCGCGAGAGTTTTTTGCGCGTCTTTATGAATATAAATACGGCCATTAAAAATGGCCTGTGCCGAATCACTCACAATTCCGCGAAACACTTCATTCGATGTGCAGTGCGGAACCCAATGGCAAATATTGGTGTGATAATCCACAACCTGTTGGTTGCGCGGCAGATAAATCCCTTGCAGATCCAACTCGGCCCCCTGCCCGCGATGATTTAATTGGTAATCGACACGCATCAGGCTTGAACCCAATGCCAACGCGAAACCACGCAGACGCGCATTGCGCTGCAAATCCACATGCACTGCCCCAATGTGCTGCGCATGCTCTTCTTCCAGATTCAAACGGTAGTGATGCAAATGGGCGTTATCGCCAATGTGAATTTCAGTCAATGCATTGGCGAAACCATTTTGCGCATCCGCACTGGAAAAATAATGTTCAACAACTTCAGCCTGGGAATTTTCATCCAATACAATCAGCAGGCGTTGATTGCTTGCTGCAGCAACTGCGGTCACTATATTGACGATATATACAGGCTTTTCCAAACGCTGGCTGCGCGGCACATGAAGCAGGACACCATCATCAAGCCAGGCGTTATTCAGCGTTGCAAATAAATGGCGCTCACCTTCTACAATTTTACCAAGGTGCTTTTCAATTAACGCTTGTTGCGTCGCATTGGCTTGCGAGAAGCGCACAATCGATTCCGGTAGATTGCTTGAATGTTTTTCATCAAATATACCGTTAACAAATATCAAACGATAGGCGTCAAGTGGGATCAATTCATCCTGTAAAGTTTTATCTAAAACCTGGTTTTCAGCCAAACCCCAAGTGTGCAGCAGCGTCTTTTGCAACACCTGCATCGGTGTATATTTCCAATGCTCGGTTTTGCGCGTTGGCCAAGGTTGTGCCAACCACTCATCCGTTGCTTTGTTGCGCAACGCTTCCAACCAAGTCAATGGTTGCTGCTGTGCTGTGAGCCGTATGGCTTGATGTTGAAAATCACTCATGGTTAGACAGCCTCGTTATCAAGCCAGGCGT
>NZ_JBRFPI010000450.1:0-3373 GCF_053579595.1 Cellvibrio sp. | reverse complement strand
GGTTTCAAGAGAACCTCATAGATTCTTGGAGAGTCCCATGAGCTTAAAAGCAACTTCAGTAAGGCTTGATGATGAAACTTTGGCCAGAATTGGCCAGATGGCAGACGCTATGGATAGGCCGCGCGCCTGGTTAATGGCGGAGGCTATTAAGCAATATGTTGCGCGCGAAGAGTGGTTTTTGCTTGAGGTAGAAAAGGGTGTTAGAGCAGCGGAAGAGGGTCGCTTAATCGACCACAAGGATATAAAGGCTACGTGGGAGGCTAAGCGTGCAGCTCAAATGGACTGATTTTGCCGAGGTTGATTTAGAAAATATCGAAGCTTATATTACTAAGGAAAATAGTCTCTCTGTCGCAATTGATGTCGTTCTGCGTATTGTTGATAACGTTCATTTAATTTTGTCGGATTATCCTCGCGCAGGCAGACAAGGTCGCGTGAAAGATACGCGCGAGTTGGTTGTTGATGGTCTTCCTTTTATTGTTATATATCGTGAGAATTCCAAGGTTAATTGCATTGAAATTTTGCGTGTTTTGCATAATGCACAGTGGTGGCCGACAGCCTAAAGATTCATTGAAAAACGGCTAAATTCGACTGGGAAAAAGCCCGCTTTCGGACTTGAAGAGGTTGTTTTTTGATCGGGACTAAAAAGCAAATTTACGCACTGAAATTCTAGTGTTCTAGTATGGTAGTTGTGCGGGTAAATTGATTAAAAAGTGATCGGCTGTGTGCGGCGTTTATGTGCAAACTACCGGCAAGCCCTCTAGCCATCAGACTCGCAAAATTGGGGGCATGTGAGGGGGCATAATTGAGAAGTGAGGTTTTTAAGGTGTTTGATTTTAAAAGGTTTTTTGTTCACTTCAAGTCAGGCCTCGGCACCATCTACAAATCGCAAGTTATCGCGATTACCTCAAAGCCCTGCAATTGCAGGGCTTTTTGTTTTCCATAAGCTATTTCTGATCGGTTAATCATTGGCGAGCCTCTGGCTCAGAGGCTTATTTCAATCCTATGTTGGTAGTGAGCGTTGGGCTTTAGCTAGCGTCAATGAGCTTTAAAATGCATGCTTTATCAGTGACGCAAGAAATGATTTTTTAGGTGATACCACATTTTTGATAATTACGAGAATATTCTGTGGTGAAGAAGAACGTTTGCACTTCCACTGGCATACCTCAGCCAAGTGGGGGCAATGTGTCCGGCGCCATAATCGGAGCTAAAATGTCCTACTCCAATTTGGTTGTATTTTCTTTTGGATCTATCGATACACTATTGATTACAGTGTCTTTTTTAGAGCGGCTAACGGAATCTATTTTGGCTGCTCGATTTCGTAGAATCATCGCTACGATACAGAAAATAATAAAGCTGAAAAGTACCGCTACCAACCATAAGTTACCTTCAATAATCGACATAAATTACTCCACAGTTTTCACCTGATTGCACTCCCATATGTATTTGACCATAGGCCTGGACTAAAACAGAGTCGGTGCGGATGCGAACATACAGTAATCGTATTCAATAAATTGCAAATGCTTGCAAAAGTGAGTAGAGATTTCCCGCTAATTTTTGTCGCACTATTTGTGTGAGGTACATCTCTTTATTGTGGTCATTCTTTTGGAACAAACCCGTACGGTTGAATAACACCAACCGTACGAACCATTTTGTCCGTTCGTAGCTTCGGTGATTAAACCTATTCCGCTATAAAAAACACCTGCCGAATGTGATGTGTTTGGCTAAAAAACTGCTGTTTCATCCCATGTTTCTGCAAGTCGCCAAAGTGAGATGAGTTTTGCTCCAGTGGTTCCTATCATAGGTTGGCTCAGTGAACCCTATAACTCTCCGTTTAATCACAAGTAAGAATAATAAGTAGCAAGGTTTTCAGTGGGCAATCAACTGTGAGGTTATTCCGTAATTTCATCTCCATTTTTTAACTTCCACGCAGCACACCGTACATAGCAAGTAAAGCTTTTGCGTCGCACTGCGTCATTCCGGTTCTATTGGAGGCAACTCAATGAACACCTTTATAAATATAACTAGGTGGTGCAGAAGTATTCACAACCTGTGTTGCGCGCTTGCGGTAGTTATATCTGCGCTGTTTGTCGCTGTATCAGCAATGGCGCAAGCGCCGAAATCCACTGATTTTCAGCGGACGGTGGTAGCGGAGGGATTGGATTTACCCATGGAGTTTGAAATTTCTGCCGATGGCCGCGCATTTGTCGTGAGCAAGTGCGGCAAGTTTTACGGTTGGAAATTGGATGCGGGTATCGCTACTGTCACATCCACTGTGCCCAATGTGCGCTGTGTATTTGAAGATGGATTACTGAGCGTCGCGCTCGATCCCAAATTTACCCAGAACGGTTTTATTTATTTTCAATACACCTCACCCGGCAGTAAAACCCGCGTATCGCGTTTTACGGTAAATGCCAACAACGCGCTGGTTGCCGGCTCTGAATCCATTATGTTGGAGTGGATTACCGGCAACGAAGCACATGGCCACATGGGCGGCAGCTTGAAGTTTGATAAAAGCGGCAACCTGTTGATCACCACCGGTGATAACAATGCAGCGAGTGGTTATTTCTCCGAAGGTGCGCAAGCGACCTCGGGTAATACCAATGATTTGCGCGGTAAAGTATTGCGTATTACGCCGACATCCGATGGCAAATACACCATTCCGGCGGGCAATTTATTTCCCGCCAGTGCAACCCATCGCGCTGAAATTTACGGCATGGGTTTCCGTAATCCCTTCCGCATTAATATCGACCCCTTGACGGGTTATGCCTACCTTGGCGATATCGGCCCTGATTCTTCCACTGCAAGCGCAGAAGGTCCTGGTGGAATGGATGAGCTGAATGAACTGCGCACGGCAGGAAATTATGGCTGGCCCTACATTGTTGGTTTTAACGAGCCTTATGCCGGTTTTAATCCGAATAACATTGTTAATAATCACGCCCGCAATACCGGTGCAAAAAATTTACCGGCGGCTAAACCGGCGCTCTGGACTATTCGCCACCAGGCGACCATGGCGGGGCCGGTGTATCGTTTTAATCCAGCGATTACCAACGAATTTAAATTGCCCGAGTATTACGACGGCCATTTGATTTTTTGGGATTTCAACAGCAGCAAATTTTCAACGATTAATTTGGCAGCGGGTGCCAATCCACCCGTTGCTGAAGATTTTCCGATAAACACGGCAAATTTTCAGGGTGCGATTGATGTAGAACTTGATCCACGCACCCATCAACTTTATGTATTGCAATGGGGTTCAGGTTGCTGCGATAAGGAGCCCTTTGGTAACGGTGTTTTGTATCGCTTTGATTACATCGGCGATCGCGATAACGGCACCAATCTCGCGGTGGGTGGTGTTGCAAATGCAACGACTGAAACC
>NZ_JBRFPI010000449.1:0-3386 GCF_053579595.1 Cellvibrio sp. | reverse complement strand
GCATTATTGTTGAGCCTGTAGTGGGCAATATGAACTGTGTTCCACCCGTACCAGGATTTTTGGAGTGCCTGCGCGAGGTGTGCGACCAATACGGTAGCGTATTAATTTTTGATGAAGTGATGACCGGCTTCCGTGTTGCACACAAAGGTGCGCAAAGTCATTACAAGGTGAATGCCGATATCATCACCCTCGGCAAAGTGATCGGCGGCGGTATGCCAGTGGGCGCCTTTGGTGGGCGCCGCGATATTATGCAAATGATCGCCCCCTCCGGCCCTGTGTACCAAGCGGGAACCCTCTCCGGCAATCCAGTCGCTATGGCAGCAGGTTTAAAAACATTGGAGTTATTGGAGCAAGACAGTTTTTATGACAACCTCTGCGCACGCACCACGCAATTAGTAGAATGCCTGCAAAAATTAGCGGATGAAGCAGGCATTCCCTTTACCACCAATCATATCGGTAGCATGTTCGGTTTCTTTTTTACCAGCGAGAAAAAAGTCACCAACTTTAAACAAGTGATGGCCTGCGACATTCCACGTTTTAATAAATTTTTCCACGGCATGTTGGAGCGCGGTGTTTATTTGGCACCGGCATCTTACGAAGCGGGTTTTATGTCCGGTGCGCACACTGAAGACGATATTAACAACACACTCAAGATTGCCGCCGAGGTTTTTGCAACCTTAAAATAAGTTCACCTGGACGCGGAAAACAAAAAGCCGGCGCAACAACTGCACCGGCTTTTTTATGACGTAAAGATTTACTCCCAATTAATCCAGCGATCAACCTGTATAGGCAGGCCCAAACCCAAAACTCCAGATCAATACGGTAATAGCCATAATCGACACAAACATCACCAAGCCAATAGTGAGAATCGAGCTGGAATAAATAAAGCCTTCGTCCTCTGGAATCTTCATAAAAATCGGAATGCCCATGTACAACAGGTACACGGTATAAAACACCGCCGCTATACCCACTAGCATAGTAAGAATGACATTCGGATAGAGTGCGCAGAGCCCAGCCACAAACAGGGGAGTTGCCGTGTAAGCGGCGAACACTACGCAGCGGGCATACCCGGGCGCCGAATCATAGGTACGCGACATCCAATTAATAAATGCACCTATAACCGCAACGCCAGCTAGCATTGCCAAATACATAAGTACACTCATGATCAACGCACTGGACTCCGTCAGCATCACCGGATCGCCCTTACCAATTATCCACCCCACTTTGGTTGTACCAATGTACATTGAGACGGGGGGTATCAAGGCGAGGAACAGGACGTGGGCGAAATACAGATGGGAAACGCTTTCGGGCGTATCGCGAATTTCCTCCCACTCCTGGTGAGGATGGGTAAAAAGACCGGCAACATGGGAAATCATATTCTTTCTCCAACACTGTTATTAGGTATTGACCATCAATTTGGCTACACAACTAATCGCACGGCGAAGAACTGCTATCGTCTTGTCTACTGAGTATATAGTGACCTTCAACTATCTTCCTGAGAGTGGTTAGACTAAATCAACTCCAAAAAAAAACTCTCCATAACTACAACATCTATATTTATTAACTGTTTGATAAATCGCAACCACATAAAAAATTTACCTTCCCATCAGTTTTTGCATATCGGATAACATCTCTTCCACCTCGTAAGGGGAGGCAAAGCTACCAATAAATTCCCCCTGGGGATTTACCACAAATACCCGGGTAGAATGATTTACCTGATACTGCTCCCCCACGTTGGTTGGCAAGTTGATTCCAGCGGGAATTGTTATTAATTTACTCTCTACAATCGCAGAGCGATCATAGGCCGCTCCAAAAAATTGGGAAAAATTTGCTGTCGCAAGATTACTGCCGCGCAAGCCCAGAATCTGTGGATGAAAAAATCCAACGTAATTAGCCAGCTTTTCCGATCCATCGCGCTCGGGATCAACGCTTACAAATACCACTTGTAGTTCATCTCCCGCCCCCATCAGGTTTAATAGCTTGGCTAATTTTTGCAGTTCCAGCGGGCAAAAATCCGGGCAGGAAGTAAACCCAAAAAAAACCAAACTCCAGCGATGACGAAACACATTCACACCAACAGCTTCACTACGATGATTTTCCAACGTAAATTCAGGCAAGGTTTTAGGAGCAGGTAATAACTGCGCAACAGCCAGTGTTGATGCTGCAGAAAATTGCTGTGCACCCAACACCACTCCCAGCCCCAAACTGGCTACAATCGCCACGGCATATAACAGCTGCCAGCGTTTTTTATGGCCCGGTTTGTTTAACATCAAGATCAAATTCCTGGGTGCTGCCATCGCCAAAGCTAAAGGTTATTTTCACTTTACTGTCGAGAGTTAATTCTTCCTGCGCCTCCGTTAACATGAGATGCAAGCCACCGGGTGCCAATTGCACGCGGGCTTGTGCAGGGACAACCAAAGACTCAAGATGATCCATCACTACTTTGTCGCCCTCCCGGTGCGTCTTATGCAGCATCACTCCCGCGCAGCAATCAGCACTCACACCCACAATGATTTGCTCGCGCAATTGTGGGTTGTGGATCGTCATATAGGCAGCATTTACGGCAGTTGCCGGTGGTGCCAATTGTATCCAGGCATTTTCCACCTGCACCTGAGCAACGCTATGGCCAGCTAGCATCGCCAACAAAACGCACGCAAAAAACTTAATGTAATAATTCACTGAAACTCCACTTTGCATAGTGATCGACCAGTAGCACCAGGAATAACACCATTAAATGCACAATGGAAAAACGAAAGGTCGCCATTGCGGTGTCAACCTGAGCATTAAATTTTAATATCCAGGCGTGATAAATAAATTTGCCGTTAAGATAAATACTGGCAAACAAATAGATAGCTCCAGTCATACCTACCAAATAAGGTAGCAAACACACAAGAAACAATAACAAGGTGTAGAGCAAAATGGCCGTTTTGGTAAATTCAATTCCATGGGTAACCGGCAGCATGGGGATATTGGCTTTGGCATAATCGTTACAGCGGTGAATCGCCAGCGCCCAAAAATGGGGTGGTGTCCAAGTGAATACTATCATCATCAACAGCAGCGCTTCACCGCTTAAACTACCGGTGATGGCAGTCCAACCCAATACCGGTGGCAGCGCGCCAGCTACACCGCCAATCACAATATTTTGCGGTGTAGCGCGCTTTAACAAGAGCGTATACACCACCGCATAACCAAATAAACCAAATAACGTTAAGAGTGCGGTAAGTTGATTGACTGCCAGCAATAAAATTAAAAACCCTGAAATTGCCAAGGTGCAAGCAAACGCCACCGCCTGCACTGTGGTCAGCTTGCCTTTCGGCAATGGCCGCATATAGGTGCGCGCCATCTGCGCATCAATTTTTTGATCGAGTACATGATTAAATGCCGCG
>NZ_JBRFPI010000448.1:0-3402 GCF_053579595.1 Cellvibrio sp. | reverse complement strand
ACCAATTGATTTATATATTATTATTTAATTCACACCACAAACAGGTGCAGAACATCGAGTAGCATTTATTCAACCTGAAAATTGGCCGCCACTTGATATACCGGGCGGCCAAATTATTTAATTCGTCCCGCTACAGCCCGCAGCTACAACTAATCCCAACTCCCAATCCGACCAACCTGATACTCATCAGCTCCCAATGGTAGAATCAACTTGTACCCATTTATTCAACCAAATGGTTGACAATAGGCTCAATCAAGAGAATACTTAACCACATGGTAAACAATAAAGACGAACAACTCGACGCCGTATTCCACGCCCTCGCCGACCCCACGCGGCGCGCGATGGTTGCACGGCTGGCGCAATCGCCCTGCGGCATTAGCGAATTGGCGGCGCCGTTTGATATGACGCTCGCGGCGGTTTCCAAACACATCAAAGTATTGGAAGGCGCGGGCTTGGTGGTGCGCAATATTCAGGGTCGCAACCACACCTGCCAATTGGATGCGCGCCCCATGCACGGTGGCATCGAATGGCTGCGCCACTATGAACAGTTCTGGAACCAACGGCTGGATGCACTGACCGCTGCGTTGATCGCAGAGGATCAAGCGCGCAGCAGCAAGGAGTAAACCGGGTCAACACTCTCCGAGTCAGACCCTCATTTTCCCACCACAGGCCACGGCCAAAGGAGATTGAGATGAACGACTACGGTGTATTAACAGCCCCCGATACCCTGCGTATTGAACGCATGTTGCCCGGCCCGATTGAGCGTGTCTGGCAATATCTGACCGATTCCGACAAGCGCGCCACCTGGCTCGCAGAGGGTAAAGTCGAGCAACAGATCGGCGGCAAAGTGGAGCACACTTTCCGCAATTCCGAGTTGTCACCCGAACACGACATCCCGCCCCCCAAATATTCCAACTGCGCGGGCGATGTACCCATGCTCGGTAAAGTCACCGCCTGCGAACCGCTGCGTTTGCTGAGTTATTTATGGAATGCCGGATCTGAGGGTGAATCGGAAGTGAGTTTTGAACTCGCACAACTTAAGGATCAGGTAAAACTCACCGTCACCCATCGCCGCCTGAATAATCCCGACGAACGCTTAAGTGTCGCCGGTGGCTGGCATACCCATCTCAATATTTTGCGCGATCGCCTGGAAGGCAAAACCCCGGAAGGATTCTGGAAGGTGCATACACGCCTGGAACAGGAATATGCGCAGCGCCTGGCGGGATAAGCCTTCAGACTTTTAATCCAGCTAACGATATATTCACGTAACAATAAAAGTTGCATAAGATAAAAACATGCAGTATCTTTTCACGTAACAAATAGTATTACGTGAAAAGGTGCTGCTTATGAAACGCGATTCCCGACTATCCGGCGTTCTACACGTCCTCCTGCATATGGCCGAAACCAATGTCCCCATGACATCGGAAGCACTGGCCAACATGATGAAAACCAACCCGGTGGTGATTCGCCGTGTGCTCGCCGGTTTGCGTGAGCACCAACTGGTCTGCTCCGCCAAAGGCCACGGCGGCGGCTGGCAGATTTGTCGCGAACTGGAAACCATCACCCTGCACGATATTTACCGCGCGCTCGATGAACCCACTCTGCTCGCCATGGGCAACCGCACCGAGGCACCCGGTTGTCTGGTGGAAGAAGCGGTGAACAACGCGCTCAACCAAGCCTTTCATGAAGCTGAAAACCTGCTACTGGAACGCTTCCGCAGCGTGACCCTCGCGCAACTCAGCGCCGATTTCCACCAGCGCAAACAGGCGCGCGGATTTTCCGGCCACCACGAACATTCGATTTTTCCCGAGGAGTAAGCCATGCAAATTTTCGACGTGATTGTGATTGGCGGCAGCTATGCCGGTATGGCCGGAGCACTGCAATTGGCGCGCGGGCGGCGACAAGTGGCGGTGATTGATGCGGGTATTCGCCGCAACCGTTTTGCCGAACATTCCCACGGCGTATTGGGGCAGGATGGCAAATCCCCCGCGCTTATCGCCAGCGAAGCAAAAGCCCAGCTGCTGGAGTATCCCAACCTCACCTGGATCGAAGGCACAGTGGAATCCGCCGAAAAAGCGGGCGATTTATTTACGGTTATCACTGGCGATAATAAAACCCTTAGCGCCAAACGCTTACTGCTCGCCTCCGGTGTAAGCGACCATTTGCCCGCCATTACCGGCTTGCAAGACCGCTGGGGCAAAACCGTTTTTCACTGCCCTTATTGCCACGGCTACGAATTGAACCAGGGCCTGCTCGGCGTGCTCGCCGTGAGTGAAGCCTCTGTACACCAAGCGCTGTTGATTCCGGATTGGGGCCCAACCACCTTATTTACTAACAACTGTTTTACGCCGAATGAGCTCCAGCTCAAACAATTGGCCGCGCGCAATGTGCGTATCGAAACTGAGCCGGTGAGCGAAATTGCGGGGGAGCAATCTGCCGTAGTGAAACTCGCCAATGGCAGATTGGTCGAGCTGGCCGGATTATTCGTTGCCTCACTCACCAAACCCGCCAGCCCCATCGCCTATGATCTGGGCTGCGAGCTGGCCGAAAGCCCGATCGGTTTTTATGTAAAGACCGATGAATTCAAACAGACCACGATTCCCGGCGTGTACGCCTGTGGTGATTTAGGCCGAGCAATGGGCAGCGTAACCTTTGCGATCGGCGATGGGGCACAGGCAGGGTTTGCGGTGCATCGCTCGCTGATTTTTGAAGGCTTGCCTGCGTAAAACGTGATTAAACGATCGAAAGTGTCGATTAATTTAACATGTATAGCGTTTTGTAGTTTAAGAAATTCTTATAATTCAATCACTTAATGATTTGGCGCTAAAATTGCTATATAGATGGCGTCATATTCATCTTGTTAGGAAAACACATGTTCACCAAGCACGTAGTAAGTTTTTTTGCCGCCACCCTCATCAGCCTTGGGGCTAATGCTGGCGTTATTTTTGAAGACGATTTTAATACTGAAGCAGGAGCTGCAGGCGTTTCCAGCCTCAACTACACCGGTTTCAGCAATTGGGCCGTATCTAACGGTACTGTCGATGTAGTCGCAAATGGCAACGGCTGGGGTATCACCTGTGCCGGTGGTAGCGGCAAGTGTGTGGATCTGGATGGATCAAGCGGTAATGCCGGCATACTGACCAGCTCTTTGTTGTCACTCGGCGCAGGCACTTACACCCTGAGCTTTGATATTTCCGGCAACCAACGCGGCGGCGGAGCTGACAGCTTCACCTTGGCATTAGGCGGATTTTTGAATGAGTCATTCAGTCTTGTTCCTACTGCACCATGGCAAACCATTACCCGCACCTTCACCGTAGTGGGTAACAGTGCAAACAACATCATTTTCAATCACGCTGGTGGCGATAATATCGGCATCATGCTCGACAACATTTCCTTGAGCAA
>NZ_JBRFPI010000447.1:0-3409 GCF_053579595.1 Cellvibrio sp. | reverse complement strand
CGGTACCAACCAGGCCAGCCTTGAAGTCAGCACGCTGCCACCGCTTAACCTTGAGCAGCGTTTGGAGTATTTGATCGGCTATCCACACGGCTGCATTGAACAAACAACTTCAGCCGTATTCCCGCAATTGCGTTTGGCAAAATTAGTGAATTTAACCGATGCGCAAAAAACGGAAATCGAAGCCAACATCAACGCCGGTATAAAACGCCTCGGCAGTTTCCAACATGCAAGCGGTGGCTTCTCTTACTGGCCGGGCGATGGTTATGTGAATGAATGGGCATCCAGTTACGCAGGCCACTTTTTATTGGAAGCGAAACGCGCCGGTTATTCTGTTCCAAAAACCTTGCTCGATAATTGGGTGAAATACCAGGCGAGCGCAGCGCGCAATCCGCAAATTAACGGCAATTATTACGATGAAGTGGTGTTGTCTTATCGCCTCTACACACTTGCATTGGCCGACAAAGCCGAATTACCGGCGATGAACCGTTTGCGCGAAACATTTAAAACCAATGTGAATAGCAACCAACAAGATTACCGCATGCCCGCACGCTGGTTACTTGCTATGGCCTATCAACATGTGGGATTAAAAGATGCCGCGCAAGATGTCATGGGTCCAGTCTCCAACACCGTGCCCGTTTACAAAGATGCGGGTTACACCTACGGTTCGGATATGCGCGACCGCGGTTTATTGCTCGCAACGCTAGTGAGCCTGGATGCGGATAAAGATCTCACCTGGCAAGTGGCTGAACAAGTGGCGAAAGATTTATCCGGTGAGGGTTGGTATTCCACGCAAAGTATCGCCTGGGCGTTATTGGCCATGAGCGAATTCTCTGCCGCGAATGTGAGCAGTAACGGCGTGAAATTCGCCTATCAACAGGCGGGCGAAAGCAGTTGGCTTACACAGGCCAGCAATAATGCATTTTTCCGCACTGCCATTAATAATCCGCAAGTGAGTGTACGCAACGATCACGACAAACCTATCCGCGTATTAGTGAGCAATCGCGGCATTCCTGCCAATTTGCTCGAAGAACCAAGTAACGATGGCTTGGCAATGAAGGTAGATTTTTTAACACTGGATAACAAACCGCTCAGCGTTGAACAATTACCACAGGGTCAGGATTTTGTTGCGGAAGTTACTATCTCCGGTGAGTTCGATAAATTGCTCACCAGCAATATCGAAAATATTGCACTCACTGCAGTAGTCCCAAGCGGCTGGCAAATCCGCAACGAACGTCTTGAGGGCGCGCAAATGCCAAAAGGCATCGACTACATGGACATCCGCGACGACCGCGTACTCGCCTACTTCAGTTTGTGGCGCGACTACTATTGGTACTACCGTTATCAAGACAACAACCAAACCAGCGTTAGTCTGCGCATTATTTTAAACGCAAGTTATGCCGGTAAATTCTATTTACCCGGCTGGCATACCAGTGCTATGTACAATGAAAAAGTACATGCGAAGACTAAGGGATATTGGGTGGAGGTTGGGGCGAAGTAATTTTTATACTCGATAAAATTTTACATTGTTTGATAAATATATGTTGCGGTTCGCAAGCTCACCAGCAACCTACGGAACACCGTGTAGGTTGGTGCGAGCCGTGCAGACTGAGGAACGAACCGCAACATATCAATAACTCTCAAATTAAGGAAAATCCTATGAAAAAAATTATCAGTTCAATTTTCGCAATATTGTTATTCGCACAAAGTGCTTTTGCACAAGTAGGTGAAGATGATCTTTCAAAGATATATACGCTTATGGGCGCAAAAAAATACGCAGAGGCATTGGCAGCACATCAGAAATATTTCAAGGACTCAAAAGGCACGTCTGCTTCAGCAGTGCGATTGTCGTTTGGATTGGGCAGTTGGGCAGAGCTGGGCAAGGTCTATCCGCCTGCACATATGGCCCTAGCTCAATTGGCAACCGAGCGAAAAAATATTATTTACACTGGCAAAGCAGATTTTGATGTATTTCAAGAGTACACCTCAATCAATTCATATATTGATCGACACGATGAATCCATTGAGACTTTTTTATATATTGAGAAAAATTACCCTAAACAAGTTCAGCACCTTTACCCTTTAGTGGAAGATATTCTGATCGCCAAAAAGCAATATGACATCATAAAAAAATATGTCGGAGACCCCATTTATGAATTTGAAAGCATTAGAAACAGCCGCGAGTACTCGCTCAGCCAGCTAAGAAAAAAACAGCCTGGTTATACGCTGGAACAAAGCAATGCCGAGTTTGAAAAAAAATATAAAACGCTTTTGGAAACCACGGAGAAAATTGGCTTAAATGAAGAGGCTGCCGAATTGAAGCGCCGCTATGACGGTTATATGAGAGGTAATTTACTGCGGAAGTATCATTGATTTTATGTAAAGCAATCGACCATGTTGCGGTTCGCAAGCTCACCAGCAACCTACGGAGCACCTTGTAGGTTGGTGCGGGTCGCGTAGGCTGAGGGACGAACCGCAACACTTTTTATTCCCCTCTCAACAATCCCCCCCACGCCCTAAACCCCGTATTCCGTTAGCCTCCATACGGACCACCTTCGAAATATTTTTCCGACCGTCTTCCCTCTCACAGATTTTACGCGCCAGTTTGGCTATGATGACCGCCTGCTTAACTGTGTTCCCGTTTAACGTTTATATGGATGTTGTAAATGCATTACCTCTCGCCGGAATTCGGACTCGTTTTTGTTGGTTTTTTGTGGCTCTACTGGTGGTTGGGTTCGGCGCGTGGGGTGCGGGCGCAGAACTTGTTGCTATTGGTGGCAAGTTATCTTTTTTATTGCAGCTTTGATTGGCGCTTTGCGTTCTTATTGCTGAATTTCTCGCTGGTGATTTTGGTGCTAGCGCAAGCGGTGCAGGGGCACAATGGCAACCGGCGGCGCTGGCCGGTGATTGCGGGCGTGGTACTCGCGCTGGTTAACCTCGGCATATTCAAGTACTACAACTTTTTCCGCGAAGAGTCTTTAGCGCTGCTGACGCCGCTGTTTAACGGGGCGAGTCTGCCGGTGCTGGAATTTGTATTGCCGGTGGGGATTTCGTTTTACACCTTCCAGGGTTTGGCCTATTTGATCAGCGTCGGGCGCGGTGAATGTAAACCGGCGAACCTATTCGATGGCTTGTTGCACCTCTCGTTTTTTCCGACCCTGTTAGCGGGGCCGATTTGCCGGCCGAACGAATTGTTAACGCAAATCCAATCGCCGGACGAACGTAAAATCGCCGCGCCGGAAGTGGCGATTTTATTGATCATCTCCGCGCTGATAAAAAAAGTCTGGCTCTCAGCTTGGCTCGCAGAAGAGTGGGTTAATCCGGTATTTGCCAACCCGGATGCTTACCACTCATTGGAATTGCTGTTCGGTTTAATGGCTTACGCCTGGCAATTGTTTTTTGATTTTTCCGG
>NZ_JBRFPI010000446.1:0-3428 GCF_053579595.1 Cellvibrio sp. | reverse complement strand
AGCCATCATTAATGCCACTGGTTAGCGTAATAATACCTACGTTTAATCGTGCGCATATGATTGGAGATGCATTAGCGTCTGTATTACAGCAAACGTACAAAAATATCGAAGTATTAGTGATTGATGACGGTTCTACCGACAACACACAAGCTGTCATAGCAAATCTTAATGCCTCTTGCGTGCGCTATATCAAACAGAAAAATGCCGGGGCATCGGCAGCAAGGAATTACGGTATAACGCTTAGCAAAGGGGATTATGTTGCTTTTTTGGATTCAGATGATATTTATGAAAGTAAATGTATAGAGGCAAAAGTGGCCATCGCCATGGCAGATGAAAACTGTGTGTTGGTAGGCGGAGGTTGTAGCTACTTCGATGAGCATTCAAAAAGCTGTATTGCAGATACTCCAGCACGAAGCTTAATAAGCTATGAAGATCTTTGCATTTTTACGGCATTCCCTGGCGCCACATCCAATATATTTGCAAAGCGTACAGCGATAATTGCAGCGGGGCCGTTTGTTACATCGCTATCGAATTCTGAAGATCGTGACTTTTTACGCAGACTAGTAAAACAGGGAAATGTGAAAAGCTGCAACTTTAACACCGTATCAATGCGCATTCATTCAGGGTTTCGCCCCAATAGAGACAAACAAAAGCAGTATGCTGACCGAGAGTGGATCAGTGCGCAAATACCTGAAAAAAACTTGCGCCAAAGATCAAGAGCTTGGAACGCCATGGTGATGGCGAACTTGTATTGGAGTGAAAATCAAAAATTGTCGGCAATCGCATGGTGGATAAAATCGTTTCTAATTTATCCAGGCAGCGTACATCCCGAACGCCCGAGATTAAAAGCGATATTAAGGAACTATTCACCAAATAGTTATTACACAGAAACTGTCACAAGTTTAAACACTAAATGAATCAAAAATGCACGCACTGATTATCGCCACCAAATTTCCCAACACTATCCAACCCTGGCTGGCCAATAGTACTGCCCAGGTTGTTAAGCACGGTGGTAGTGTCACCATCTTCTCGATGACGCAGGGAGACCAAAACTATTCGTCCGTTGTTGATGAATTCCACTTAACCCAAGCAACAGAATATTTAAACTTTGATGGCAAGAACAAATTATTGGCTATCGCCAACAATTTTTTAAATCCATTGAATACAGTGAAAAGCCTACGTGGATTATTTTCTGCGCCGCGTTATTTTTCAAAACATAAATCTCTGGCCAGTAATCTTATTGGCGCACTGGTATTAGCACCGCATTTCATCAAACGCGATATAGACATTATTCATTCGCATTTTGAAATCACCGGACACCTATTACTGCCGGTCATCAGAGCACAAAAAGCACCCTTTGTAATCACGTTTCACGGCCTTCCGCCACCCGGGGTCTCGACAATTCCCGCGGTGATGCGCAGTGAATATGTCGATGCCGCTGATATTATTTTGGTCAACACTGAATTTGCCAAGAAACAATATATGAGCTTGGGCGCACCAGCCGAAAAGATTGCGATTATTCCGCAGGGAATAGTGACCAGTGAGTTTGTTTTTAGCGCTAAACCCAAACCAGCGGATGCGCCTGTAGAACTCCTGACGGTTGGCAGGTTTCATACAGACAAAGGGCAGCAATACGTTTTACAAGCGCTGCCCAAGCTTATTGAACTTGGCTACAACCTGCATTACACCATGGTGGGCGCCGGCCCAGAGCGCGACAATCTGGAAAAAATGATTGTAGCGTTAAACTTACAAAAACATGTCACGCTTTACACCAGCATCAGCGAGCAAAAGCTCAAAGAAATTTATTCCCGCGCACATATTTTTGTCTTCCCAAGCCTCACAGACAAAACAGGATTTCACGAAGAAACCCAAGGCGTCGCGATTCAGGAAGCCCAGGCCTCCGGATTAATTGTCATTGCCACCAAAACTGGAGGCATACCTGAGTGTGTTGAGGATGGCAAATCTGCCTTTTTAGTAGAAGACCGCAATCCGGCAGTAATGGCTGACAAAATCCAATGGATAATTGACAATCCGCAACAGTGGAATGAATGGCAACACAATGCCCGCCAGTATGTTGAAACCCATTTTGATATTGATGTAATCGGCAAACGGTTAATGAAAATATATGCCGACACCATCACCCGACATCAACAACATCATCAAGGATAATTGCTATGAACAACGATGAAAAAAGTCCCTACGAAATAAAATCCACTGAGCTGGCTTCTGCAGCAGTGTGGCACAACATGAAAATTACACCGGCTCAACGTGCAGCGCTCTTACAACAAAAGCCCTGCTGTATCTGGTTGACAGGATTATCCGGCGCAGGCAAATCAACAATCGCCAATGCGCTCGATGCACTTTTGCACAATCAAGGTAAAAAATCCTTTTTGCTGGATGGCGACAATCTACGTCATGGTCTCAATAAAGATTTGGGTATGAGTGAAAGCGATCGCGCCGAAAATATTCGCCGGGTCGGTGAAGTTGCCAAATTATTGGTTGATGCAGGGCTGATTGTTGTTTGTGCATTTATCAGTCCATACCGCCGCGACCGTCAAATGGTTCGCTCTATTTTCGGCCATGGCAACTTTATTGAAGTGTTTGTTGATACACCGCTCGATGTCTGCGAATCGCGCGACCCTAAAGGGTTGTATAAAAAGGCGCGCCAGGGGATTTTGAAAAACTTCACCGGTGTTAGCGACCCCTACGAAGCACCTCAATCACCTGAACTCACCATCGATACCTCCCGTTATAGTGTCGAAGAATGCACCACCCAAATTTTTAAAATTCTCAGCCTCTAACCTTACCGGGCGCAGGACATAGCCATGCTGAATGCAATTAATTTTGATGATGTTATCAAGCTCGCCAAACAGGCTGGCGCTGCCATTATGGACATTTATACCAGGGATTTTTCGGTGGATATGAAAGCCGATGACTCACCGCTGACAGAAGCAGATCTGGCATCGCATCATTGTATTGTCGATGGCCTAAAAAAAATAACGCCACACATTCCCGTGCTCTCCGAAGAGAGCGCCACCATTGCATGGCAAGAGCGCAGCCAATGGCAAAGCTACTGGCTAATTGATCCACTGGATGGCACCAAGGAGTTTATTAAACGCAACGGCGAATTCACGGTAAATATTGCACTGATTATTGAACAGCAGCCCGCTTGGGGCGTGGTTTACGCACCGGCCAAAGCACTGCTCTACTACGGTGGTCAACTGCAAGCAGGCAGTATCAAAGAAAGCGCGGAAGATAAAACAGCAATCCAGGTAAAATTAATGCCCGAATCGGCACAGGGATGGAAAATTGTTGGTAGCAAATCACATCAAAGCGATGAGTTTGCACAGCTGGTAAAACGTTTTGACCAACCCGATATTGTCAATCTTGGCAGCTCACTTAAAATCTGCATGGTAGCTGAAGGCAGT
>NZ_JBRFPI010000445.1:0-3459 GCF_053579595.1 Cellvibrio sp. | reverse complement strand
CGCCACTTGCGACGGCAAACCTTGGCGATTGGAGGCGCAATCAAAACCAGTTGCACATTAAAAAAGAACCCGGCTAATTGCCGGGTTCAGTTACAAATCCTAGATTTAAAATTCCTGCGCGCTGCACTGCGGCCATGGTCTTAATGACATGTTCGTAATCAACTTTCCTGTCGCCGCGGATATGCACTTCTGGTTGCGGCTGTTTGCTGGCTTCTTTTGTCAAACGCTGATCCAACTCTTCCATAGTGACTTGTGTTTCATTCCAGTAAATATTGCCATCAGCATTGACCGCGAGATTCACTGTTTCCGGTTTCAATTCATTGGGCGTGTTGTCTGCGCGCGGCAAATCCACTTTTACTGAGTGAGTTAATACCGGCACAGTGATAATAAAAATAATCAACAACACCAACATCACATCCACCAAAGGCGTCATGTTGATTTCATTCATCACTTCTGTATCGTCGTCGAGTCCACCGCCGAAGGCCATGGCTTACACCTCTTTGCGTGGAGTGAGTTTGGTGATGACGCCTTTATTTTGCATTGGGCTGCCGGTAATAAAATACGCGTGCAATTGATGTGCAAAACGGTTGAGTTTATTGAGTACGCCTTTGTTGGCGCGCGTGAGGGCGTTGTAACCGAGCACAGCAGGAATTGCAACGGCCAAACCAAATGCGGTCATGATTAGGGCTTCACCCACTGGCCCCGCGACTTTATCGATACTCGCCTGGCCGGAAATGCCGATGCCCACGAGCGCGTGATAGATTCCCCACACGGTTCCGAACAATCCCACGAAGGGTGCTGTTGATCCTACTGATGCAAGAATCGCCAAACCGCGCTGCAACCGTTCGGCACTTTCATCGATAGAGCCTCGTAAACATGCCGTGAGCCATTCAGCGAGTGGCAAGTGGCCGTGCAAATCGGTTTTGTGATTGCTGTGGTGATCGAGTGCTGCCTGGCCTTCTTCAGCCAAATGCCGGAAAGGGGTTGCACGATCTTCACCGAGCGTGCGCAAACCTTCAGCAAAACTTTGCGCGTGCCAGAAATCATTCAGACCTTGTGACGAGCGACGCAAGCGCCATAAGCCCCAAGCGCGAACAACGATGACCCACCAGCTGGCGATGGACATGATCAATAAAATAATCGCGACGCCTTTGATCAACGCATCGCCCTGCTGCCAGATGGAAGCAATGCCGTAAGGTGAATCCATAAAAACCTCGCCTACTCATTAATGGAAAGTGTAAAAAATAAAAAGTACAAAAATTAATTCAAATTGAACTCAACCGGCTGTTCATACCAAAAATCGATTTTTTTATCGCCTTGGGTCGCTGGTTGATAGCGCCAGTGCTTCACTGCTTTTACCGCCGTATCATCCAAACGTTTAAAACCGCTGGAAGTTTTTATTTTGATATCGCCGACCGTGCCGTCCGCTTTGATCAATATCTCTAAAACAACTATGCCTTCCTCGCGCAAGCGACGCGATAAACTCGGGTAAACCGGTGCCGGATTGCTTAATTGGCCAGCGTCAGCGCGCGGTGGTAATACCGGTGCTGGAGCAGGCTCTGCCGGTTTCGGCTCCACTGGTTTTTCTACCGGCTGTGGTGGTTCTGGTTCAGGTGCTTTTACCGCGCGTTCCGATGGTGGGGCTTTGGGCGGTGGTTTGGGTACCGGTTTTGGTTCGGGCTTTTTTTCCGGTGGTGGCGGAGGCGGTGGTGGTTCCGGTGGAGGTGGCGGTGCCTCTTCCGGTTCTGCCATCACCAATACGCCCTGGATAGTGGGCATCACAACTTCGACGGGTTTTGGCTCTGAGGGCGATAACACCACGGCCGCTAATACCCCGACATGGGCACCGATAACGAATAGAAAGGATATTAATGAAGCGTGTTTGGATTGCATCGGCGACTGCTGTGGGAGGTAATCGTGATTGTGAATAATAAGATGGCGCTAATGATAATATTTCTCATTGAATAAGGCAATCTAATCATGCGGGTCATCAGGAGAAGGGCAAATCCGTTATAACAATAGAGCACGGGCTGGCATAGATATTGGGTGTCGATGTTATACTCGGCCTCCCGCGCTTATGCGCTCCATCAGTAGGACTCCATGGAAATCTTTGTACTGCTCGGCCTGATTATCTTGAACGGCCTGTTTGCGATGTCGGAAATTGCGATTGTCACCGCAAAAAAATCCCGTTTGATGGCACTTGCCGCCAAGGGCAATAGCTCGGCGGAAGTCGCATTGAAATTAGCTGAAGATCCCACCCAGTTTTTATCAACCGTGCAAATCGGTATTACTTCCATCGGCATCATGAACGGTATTTTCGGTGAATCGATTCTTGCCGAACCTTTCGCGCTGTGGTTACAAACCTTTGGTGTGCCAGTTAACTTTAGCGATAATTTCGCCACTATTCTGGTCGTTGTGGTCGTCACTTATTTATCGATTGTGGTGGGCGAATTGGTCCCTAAACGTATTGGTCAACTCAGTTCAGAGCGCATCGCTTGTTACGTTGCGAAGCCCATGCAACTGCTGGCGATCATTACCAAACCCTTCGTGTATTTTTTGTCGGGCTCGACCCTTGCGTTGATGCGCGTATTTGGTTTCCATCAAACCCAAAATTCGCAAGTTACCCAGGAAGATATCCACGCAATCCTTGACGAAGGCTCCAGCTCAGGCGTGCTAGAGCAACAAGAGCATGCGATGGTAAAAAATGTATTGCGCCTGGAAGCGCGTAGCATTGTTTCATTAATGGTGCCGCGTTCGGATATTGTGTATTTGGATACCGCCTTACCGCTTGAAGAAAATTACCAGCGTGTTATGAAATCACCGCACTCGCGTTTTCCGGTGTGCACCAAACAAAGTGATAATTTAATCGGCGTGATTAATGCCAAAGAACTATTGGCTGAAGCCATTCGCGGTAGCACGGTTGATCTTGAATCCATGGCGCAGCCTTGCCATGTTGTTCCGGAATCATTAACCGGAATGGAGCTGTTGGAATTTTTCCGTTCATCGCACAGCCAAATGGTGTTTGTGGTGGACGAATATGGCGATCTCAAAGGCATAGTGACGCTGCAAGATTTATTAGAAGCACTCACCGGTGAATTTATTATGGGTGAGGGCGAAGACGCTTACATCATTCGCCGCGATGACGGCTCATTGTTATTGGATGGCATGCTCGCAATTATCGATTTGAAAGATTGCTTGCAGATTGATGATCTGCCGGGAGAGGGTGATTACGAAACTCTCAATGGTTTAATTATGTTACTGATGGGACGTATGCCTGCTACTGGCGATAAAGTTGTCGTGAAGGAATGGCTGCTGGAAATCGTCGATATGGACGGCCGCCGCATCGATAAAGTGCTCGCCTACAAATTAGATGATGAGGAGCTAACTGGATAGCCTGTTAACGCTGCTCCGCATACGTATTCATACCTGTCCCTATCTGGTTCCGCTTGGCATAAATCT
>NZ_JBRFPI010000444.1:0-3464 GCF_053579595.1 Cellvibrio sp. | reverse complement strand
TCAGCAAAGAAAGTTGCGGTATTCATGCGGCTTTTTCCTCTTTCGTAAGCAGCTGTTCAAAGAAATTTTGAATGCTGGTTTGTTGTTCTTCTGCATTATCTATAGCGTTAAAGGTTTTGCGAAATGCTTCGCTGCCAGGGACCGTTTGCAAATACCAACTCGCATGTTTGCGAGCGATACGCGGGCCCATAAACTCACCATAAAAACGGTACAGCTCACACAGATGGGTACATAAAATGTCTCTGACTTCAGTCAGCGACGGTTCGGGTAATTGCTCACCGGTACGCAGGTAATGCGCAATTTCCCGGAATATCCAGGGGCGACCTTGCGCCGCCCGTCCAATCATCACTGCTGCGGCACCCGTGTGATCCAACACGGATTTGGCTTTGTGCGGTGAATCTATATCGCCATTGGCAAATACGGGAATTTTCACCGCATTGACTACACTGGCGATGGTGTCGTATTCGGCTGCGCCCAAAAAAGCGTCGGCACGGGTGCGACCGTGAAGTGCGAGGGCTTGTATGCCGGCATCTTCAGCGATGCGTGCAATACGCACAGCATTGCGTTCTTCATTGCTCCAGCCAGTGCGAAATTTCAGTGTGACCGGAATGTTCACTGAACTTACCACTGCCTGCAAAATATCGGCGACGAGCTGCTCATCTTTCAGAAGGGCAGAACCGGCGGCTTTTTTACATACTTTCTTGGCGGGGCAACCCATATTGATATCAATAATCTGGGCGCCGTTGGCCGCATTAAGGCGTGCTGCCTCAGCCATCATTTCCGGATCACCACCGGCAATTTGCACGGCGATAGGTTCAGCTTCGCCTGTGTGATCCATGCGTAGGCTACTTTTACGGCTGCCCCACAAGCTGGAGTCAGCGGTGAGCATTTCCGATATCACCAAACCTGCACCCAGTGAACGGCACAATTGACGGAAAGGCCGGTCAGTAACGCCGGCCATGGGCGCTAGGATGACCTGACTGTCAATGCAATAGGAGCCGATAGTAAACACGTGGTTGGCTTTTAGTGATGAATCGTTGTAGTTGCGGTTGCGCCGAAAATGCCGGTTTCACCTGGGTTTCCCCTGTATCAAATTTGTACTGGGACCCTGCGTAAAAGGGTCGCCATAATACCCGTTTGGGCGGGGGTTGGGAACGCAAAAAGCATAAAAAATGGCGTTTTTTTGAGCGATAAAAAGGAGTTTTTTAGTCGCTTTTGGTTGCAAAAAAAGCGGAATTGGGGCAGACGGTAGGCGATTTACTGATTGATGGGGCCGTAGAGATAGATTTCGTAGTCGCGCGCCAAATGTTTTATGAGTGGATTTTGCAGTGTGATCACATTGCGCTGTTTTAGTTGTGCTCGTTCAAGTGTGTGCAAGTGGCGCTTGCTCCAGAGTTTATTGAAGGAGCCATCTTTGTAGGCAATTTCCAATCCCTTTTGTACACGATTAAGCACCGCTTTGCTTTCTTTATGGGCGAAGAAAAATTTGGGCAGCGGGTAATAGAGTGCAAGTTGGGTGTCGCTTGTGAGCCCCAGACTATTTGGATCCTGTTGTTCATAGAAAAACTCACTGGCGCCGCGGCAGAAGAAATCGATTCTACCGGCTTTGGTCATGCGGAATAGGCTGACGACACTGTTGGACTCAATGACTTGCAAGTCGTTATGGCGCAGGATTTTGCCATCGGCCCAGCCAATACCTACACCAAAATGATAATCCTTGAGTTGGTCGAGGTGCGTGATGCTTTTAGCTGTGGCGTTAAGTGAGTCGCGCATAAAACAAATGCGGTAGCTGAGGGCACCTCGGTCAAGCGGAAAAGGGATGAAGGCCAGCTTTTCCTGTTCGGCCAATTCATCTTCGTAGCTCATTTGCAAGATGAGATTGGGGTATACGTTATGGCTCAAGGCTACCAGCGTGCGCGCGCGGTTCATGGGCGGGATGCCGTGCAGTTCATAGGGGCCAAATTCGGTGATGGTTTTGTCCAGCGCCAGTTTCAGCACTTCAACTTCGTGCAGTACGCGTTCAGTGCTGTTCAGCTCGGGTAATTTATGGGTGACGATTAATGGAGCTTGGGGGCTGGTTTGTGCTGCGCAGATTGACGCAAGTAAGCAGAGGGTGAACAAAAGCAACAAGTTGCGCAGGAGGCGCAACCCGGAAAATACCAAAATACAATTGCCGATAGATCCGGGCTCCATATTGCGCTCCGCTTTTTGCAGCAGGCAGTCCTGTCGGTGTTTGTATTCTTAAGTCTAGTTGCTGCTGTGGAGCAGCGCGACTGCTATTGGCGTGGAATGGAGATATGGTAATTCACGGCCTCAGCGCCCGGATCTACTAGATCCAGGGTGATATGAATTTTCTGGTTTTGCGGCATTAGCTCCCGCCCGACCAGTTCGCCGCCGAGATAATCCTTGGGGATAAAGCGGCGCGATGCAACCTGATTGTCATCAATATCGGTAAACACCAGGACCAAGTCGGGAAACGGCTGCTCAAACGGAGCGCCATTTATCAACATCACGTCAACAGCCAGTGCACCTTGGGTGTCCGGATGTTCGCGCACCACAAGGTTGGACGCGATGATGCGGCTGGTATCAACTAATGTTGGCACCTGGCAGCCGAGATAAGGGCAGAGGAATAAGTAGCCGGTGCGATAGGGTTCAACGCGGCTGAAATAATCAAACTTGAACCAACCGACCTGAACTGCCAGTGCGAGCAGGCCCAGGATGCTGAGGGTCGGCCAGAGTTTGCGTTGATACCAGCGGCGCATGCGTTTGGCACTAAACTCAATCGGTGCCGGAATGATGTTCATCAGCAGCGCCGTGCGTGAACCGTCGTAAGAACGGATTTTGGGTTGGGTTTTGACCTGACGCTTGGGTGCATCGCTGTCTTCGTCGGCACTTTCTTCAGGCGTTTCGAAAATACTGGGGTCGAGGGCGGCTGGAGTGTTGGATTGTTTAAACCCCTGATTACTTGGCATCTGCGCCAGTTCATCGCTGATTATAAAATCGTCTGTAGCAGGTTGATTACCTGATGGGGCGGCTTGTTCTTCTTTCTCGCCCACAAGGCTAAATACCAAGCCGGGCGCAGGAGTTACGGCGGGTGCTGGTGGCTTTTCTGCTGCCTCATTCATTTGTTCTTTATTTATTGCATGGCTTTCAAATAATTCGTCATCGGCCAATTGTTCATCGGTTTTAGGTTTCAGAACTGCTAATTGGGGCGTGTCATCCTCCTCATCTTCCATCAGCATTTCTGCCCAGGATTCATCGGTTGTGCTGACAGTATCATCGGACTCCTTGTCGCGAATTTTGCGCTCAAAGAGCGATACATCGGACTTTGGTGTTGTGTTGATATCCATAAATCCATCGAAGTCGTAGCTTTTTGCTTCGCTCTTGCTGTCGTCCATGTCGTCGCTGATCAAAATATCGTCGGTTTGTCCGAGCGATGACTTGTTTATAGTACGTATGACTGG
>NZ_JBRFPI010000443.1:0-3478 GCF_053579595.1 Cellvibrio sp. | reverse complement strand
ATTAAGAGGGGCTGGTTGCAGCGGCTGTTATAACAAAGCAGGAATTAAAACTGCTCCCACTCCTCGTCCTGTGATGATGGAGGCGGCGTTAATTTTTTACTGGTAGTAGGCGTTTTTTTTGCTGCTGGTTTTGCGACTGGTTTTGATGACGTCGTCAAACGTTTAGTGGGAGCTGGACTACGCTCTTGATCGTCGGACAACCGGAATTGCGCAACACTTTGGGTCAATTGGTCTGCCTGCGATTGCATACTCTCTGCTGCCGCCGCAGCCTCTTCCACCAGTGCTGCATTTTGTTGTGTCATTTCATCCATTTGCGATACAGCAGTCGACACCTCTTCAATACCAGTCGATTGTTCCGCCGACGCAGCGGCAATTTCCGCCATAATATCGTTCACCCGTTTAATCGCATTGACGATCTCTTTCATGGTATCGCCAGATTTACCTACCAACTGATTGCCGTTATCAATTTTTTGCACCGAATCTGAAATCAGCGCTTTAATATCTTTTGCAGCATTTGCTGACCGCTGTGCAAGCGTACGGACTTCTGATGCAACCACCGCAAATCCACGCCCCTGATCACCAGCGCGCGCCGCTTCTACCGCAGCATTTAGTGCAAGGATATTGGTTTGGAATGCGATGCCATCAATCACACCAATAATGTCGGAAATTTTGCGCGCAGATTCATTGATCGCATTCATGGTGGTCACCACTTGCTGGATGAGCGTGCCGCCATCAATAGCCACCGTCGAAGCCTGCTCCGCCAACACATTGGCTTGTTTTGCATTATCGGCGTTAAGTTTTACGGTAGATGTCAGCTCCTCCATAGAGGATGCGGTCTCTTCCAGATTTGCAGCCTGCTGTTCGGTGCGTGATGACAGGTCCGCATTACCTTGGGCGATTTCGCTTGAAGCAGTAAAAATCGTGTCTGCAGCAATGCGTATATCGCCCAGCATATTGGTAAGGCTGCTGGTCGTTTCATTGCAGTAATTTTTGAGCTCGCCAAATGTCCCCAAATAATCGGCGTCAATTCTTTCAGTAAGATCGCCCTTAGCGATGGCACCGAGTACGCGTGCCACATCATTCAACCCCTTTTCTGCCGTAGTGACCAGCACATTTAGCCCATCTGCCAATTTCAAGAAGAAGCCGTCTTTACCGTCGGTTTTAATTCGCTCGCTAAAATTACCTGCTGCAGCGGCCTCAACCAGGGCATTAACTTCCACTTCCACGCCCACTTCGATTGTTCTATCCAACCACTCAACAAGTGACCCGAGGGGGGTAGCATCGTTAGAAAAAATAGGATTGGCGACGAAGGGAAAATGGCGTTTACCAACAACAATGTTGGAGGTGTAGGTAGTAGTCAGATTTTCCAGAAGTTTCATTTGATGGGCAGGATTTTTATGGAAGATATCCATATTACTGCCGACAATTTTATCTACCGCAAAATGTGGCAAAACCGAGCGTATATCAGCCTCTGCTACCCTCAGCATTTTTTCGACTGATTTATTCATGTAAATAATTCTTCGCTCGGGATCAGCAATCATCACATTTGTAGTAGTTGTTTCCAACGCGCCCAAAATTCGACTCATTTCATGTTCCGCAGCTACTTCTTTGGTGCGATCAATCCACTCAACAACAGAACCCAAACGATCGCCTGATTCGGAAAAAATAGGGTTTGCAATCAAACGGAAACTACAACCGGCTACCACAATGTTGCCAATATAAGTCTCGCGTAAATTGGCCAACAAATGGCTTTGGTGCGCAGGATTTTTATGGAATATATCCATGTTACTGCCGATAATTTTATCGACCGAAAAATGTGGCAACGCCTTGCGTAAATCAGCCTCAACACCACGCAACATTTTCTCAACCGAGTTATTCATATAGATAATCGTGCGATCGTTGTCAGCGACCATTACATTAGATGAAGTCGAACCCAAGGCTCCCAATATACGATCCATCTCTCGTTGTGACGCAAGTTTTCGTTTTGCTTCATCCGAGATATCAGTCGCATATTTAACAACTTTTATCGGCTTGTTGTTAGCATCCAGAATAGGGTTATAACTGGCCTGAATCCAAACTTCTTTTCCTCCGCGACCAATACGTTTATATTGCCCCCCCTCGAAATCGCCGCGCCCCAATCGCTCCCAAAAACTCCGGTACTCATTGCACACGCGATAATCAGGATCAACAAACATACTATGATGGCGGCCTTTTATTTCATCAAGATTGTAGCCCATTACCGAGAGAAAATTGTTGTTGGCATTCAGTATGGTTCCGTCCAAAGCAAATTCAATCACAGCCTGCACGCGGTTAATCGCTGCCAACTGGCCGCGCATATTCTCCAACTCATTGGAATTCACTTTCACAAGAGATTTATTACTGTTAAAAAAATTATCGATAATGCTCATGAGTTTTTCTCCTTATGGTTTTGCGGCAGGTGACTCAGCTGTTTCAAACAAACCCAACTCTTCGCTGGATATAAGTTCATTAATATCGACCAAAATAATCATGTGTTCATTCACTGTTGCCAATCCCAACAAATAACGGCTATTAAATGCCACGCCAAAGTCAGGCGGCGGCCGCAGCTGCTCCTTGGTCAGACTCACCACATCAGAAACACCATCAACCACAATACCAACGATGCGACTATGGATATGTAAGACGATGACAATCGTGAATTCGTCATAAGTCACCTTTCCAACATTGAACTTGATACGCAAATCCACGATAGGAACTATGTCACCACGCAAATTGATGACACCTTTAATAAAGGGCGGTGCATTCGCAATTTTAGTTACCGACTCATAACCCCGAATTTCCTTTACGGTTAAAATGTCGAGCGCATAATTTTCATCGCCAAGTGTGAAGGTTAAAAATTCTTGTGCTTCAGCTGTCATCATATTTTCCCGACATTATTGCTTCGTTTATTTCAGAACGCCTTTCATACGAAATTCATACGGCTGTGGCTAACTGCAGACTGTTGTTGACCGTCAATGCAAGTGACTCCACATCTACAATCAAGGCAACGCTGCCATCACCCATAATAGTTGCCCCGGCAATACCCTGTACGCGTTTGTAATGTTGCTCAAGGCTTTTAATGACCACTTGTTGTTGACCAACCAAACCGTCAACAAATAATGCAAACCGATGTTTATTGGTTTCAATTAATACTGCTATGCCTTTGCTGACATCAGTAAACTGCGGCTCCAATTGCATGACTTTATAGAGCGACAAAATTGGCCAGTACTCATTGCGCACATGCAGCAACTGATCATCTCCCGCCAGCGTTTTTATATCCTTAGCGGCCGGCTGCATGGACTCAACTATATCTACCAGCGGTATGATGAAGGTTTGCTCACCCACTGAAACACACATACCATCAACAATAGCGAGGGTCAGCGGCAGATGGATAGTAAAAGTGGCGCCCTGCCCAGCACGTGATTCAATATCAATACGCCCTCCTAAACTTTGTACGTTG
>NZ_JBRFPI010000442.1:0-3483 GCF_053579595.1 Cellvibrio sp. | reverse complement strand
GGAATATTGCGCGGGCTGGAAAAAGAAAGCCTTCGCGTTACACCCGAGGGCACACTGGCGCAGACCGATCACCCACAAGCACTCGGCTCAGCACTCACGCACCCACACATCACCACTGACTACAGCGAAGCCCTGCTCGAATTTATTACCGAGCCCTTTGCCGATGTGGAGCAGCTGCTCGCGCAACTGGATAACATTCATCGCTTCACTTACCAACAGCTTGCCAGCAATCGCGAACGCCTTTGGCCCGCGAGCATGCCTTGCACACTGGGCAGCGATGCAGAAATTCCGGTTGCGCGTTACGGTACATCCAATAGCGGCAAGATGAAAACGGTGTACCGTGTTGGATTGGGGCATCGCTATGGCCGCTCCATGCAAACCATCGCGGGCATCCATTACAATTTCAGCCTGCCCGATGATTTTTGGCGCACGCTGCAGACACAAAGCGGCAACCAACAATCACTGCAGGATTTTAAGACCGAACGCTACTTTGGCCTAATCCGCAATTTCCGCCGCAATTTTTGGTTGCTGATTTATTTATTCGGTGCATCACCTGCTGTCTGTTCCTGTTTTGTAAAAAATCGCGCACACAAACTGCAACCATTTCCCGCCGCAGAACAAACGATGTATTTGCCCTATGCGACATCGCTGCGCATGGGCGATTTGGGCTACCAAAGCGATGCGCAAAAAACCCTGGTGGTGAATTACAACAACCTCAGTGATTATTTAAAAACCCTGTGCGGCGCGATTACCCAAAGCCATCCGGCTTACGAGCAAATCGGTGTAAAAGATGCCGATGGAAATTACCAGCAACTCAACAGCAGTTTGCTACAAATCGAAAACGAATTTTATTCGAGC
This sequence comes from Cellvibrio sp., assembly GCF_053579595.1. Lineage (NCBI taxonomy): Bacteria > Pseudomonadati > Pseudomonadota > Gammaproteobacteria > Cellvibrionales > Cellvibrionaceae > Cellvibrio > Cellvibrio sp. Next base: position 2,625 of record NZ_JBRFPI010000442.1, on the reverse strand, counting down.
ATCCGCCCCAAACGTACTACCGAGCGCGGTGAGACTGCATTGCAAGCGTTGCGCTTGCGCGGCGTGGAATATGTAGAAGTACGCTGCGTGGATTTAAATCCCTATGAACCACTCGGCATTACCATCGAGCAAATGCAGGTGATGGATGCATTTTTACTTTACTGTTTAATGAGCGATAGCCCGGAAACTGACGAGCGCGAATTTTATCAGGGGCAGGAAAACCAGAAACGCATTGTGAATAGTGGGCGCGATCCAGCGTTGGAACTATTGCGCGGCGACAAGAGTGTATCCATGCGTAGCTGGGCACAGGAAATTTTGCAGGGCAGCAATGACTGTGCGGAATTGCTCGACCAAGCTAAAGGGGGTGACGCTTATCAACAGGCACTCACACTGCAATTAGCAAAACTGGAAAATTCCGAGCTAACACCATCGGCGCGTGTGCTGCGCGATATGACCAGCGCCAAGCAAAGTTTTTATGCACATACGCTGGCGCTCGCCGAACAACATCGTACCTATTTTGCAACACGGCCATTGGCAGAAAAAGACTACGCACAATTTGCGCGGATGAGCGCGCAGTCACTGCAAACACAAACGGAATTGGAAACAAAGCAACAAATAAACTTTGATACCTATCTGGAAGGCTATTACGCCCAGTATCGCGGTTGTACCGGTTGCGGAAGTTAAGGCAGGCATTATTACCGCGCAGATAGTGAATCAGTCGCCCGCAACGAGCGACTGATTCACTACATTATTTTTGCACGACAAAATTATTGAAAAACAAATCAGACGCAGGGCCTTTGACGGGCTTGATAGAATCGAGTGAAGGCACCGCCGATGCATGAGCATCCTCCGCGTTATGCTCAGGTGCTTTTTCATCGTCGTGCTTGGCAATTTTTTTAGCGGTATCTTTCTTTTTATCCGCACTGTGTTTTGCGTCATGCTCGTCCGGATCATGCCCCTCCACTTTCAACAGCGCCCTGTTGATCTCTGCCAACGCATACGCACGCAAATATTCTTTACCTTCCGCCGTACTGATCGCCTCTTCCGTTTGTGCGCTCAGAATACTGACCAGACGATCGCGGATCAGCGGTAAATGATGGGTTACTTCTATCGCATCCTCACCCGTCTCAGTACGAATCGACAACTCGGCTTTGATAAACCGCGCCTTGCCCGGCCCGCCATAATTCACTACCAGAGCAGGCTCAAGCGGAATGTAATTCACGCCCTCGGCGACTTTAGGTCCGCCACCACTCGCTACCGCTTGCAAGGCTGACACTATACCCACCACTGCAACGGCACATTTAATACCCAGCTTCATACTCGCTCCGCACACCTGAACTTGCGCACTATTTTGCGCTCCAACTGACGCGATAATCGCACTGCCCAAAGCATAGACTATTCCGCTGGCATCAGGCTGCGCTTTTTGCGTTGCCGTTCCACAATCGCGAGCGGAAAACTACTGGCTCTGGTACAGGCTTATTGCTTACCATTAGCCGTACCCCTTATCGACCCAACACACACCCAACAATAAGCAGCATCCATTTTTAAGGATTTATTATGATCCCCAGTGTTCGCAACACCAACTTTCTTATCTTCATCGCCTGCACGTTAATGATCCTTGCCGCTGCCTATATGGAGCACGTGATGAAGATGATCCCCTGTTCACTTTGTATCACCCAGCGCGGTTTTGTGGTTCTCACCGGCCTCCTGGCGCTAGCTGCTGCGCTGCATAACCCGGCGCTGACAGGCAAGCGTATTTATGCAGTGCTGGGTATCATCAGCCCAATCCTCGGGGCGTGTTTTGCTGGCCGCCAACTCTGGTTACAAAGTCTGCCTGCCGATCAAGTTCCAGCCTGTGGTCCAGGATTGGCTTATATGTTTGAGGTTTTCCCTTTTATGGAGGCGCTGAAACTTCTGTTGCAGGGCGATGGCAATTGCGCCCATGTGGATAAAATCCTCGGCCTGAGTCTTGCCGCCTGGACATTTATAGCCTTTATCGGTCTGGCAGCGGTGAACCTATATCAACTGCTGCGCAAGCACGACAAACTGGCCTAGGTGTCTTGCCCTCACGGATAAGATGGCCTATTGTGGCAAACTCAAAACCAACAGCAGTGTGTTTGACTCTTCCTGAAGCCCGCGTGCGGCCTCATTAAAAACACACTGCGTCGAACAACGCATAGGATTACCTGATGTTAGAAAATTGCAAAAGTGCCAAAGAACGCTGGGGCGGTGTAAGTGAAATTATTGATCGCTGGCTTGAAGAGCGCCAGGCAATGCTGGTGCAGTACTGCGCACTGAGCGGCTTGGACCAGGACTTGAGCGACCTGCAACGCGGTGAGAAATTGCGCAGCTTTTGCCAAATTCTGGTGGACTATGTGTCCGCTGGCCACTTTGAAGTCTACGATCAATTGATCAAAGAGGGGCGCGAGTTTGATGACGCAGAAGCCCTGCAAGAAGCCAGCAAACTCTACGACACTATCGATACCACCACCGAAAGGCTGCTGGACTTCAACGATAAATATTTGGAAACCGATGACATCAGCTCGCTCACTGCCGATCTGTCGCACTTGGGCGAAGCACTCGAAGTGCGTTTTAGCGCTGAAGACCGCCTTATCTCGGTACTGC
>NZ_JBRFPI010000441.1:0-3483 GCF_053579595.1 Cellvibrio sp. | reverse complement strand
GTTTTGCCATTAATGGTCGTTGCTCCGAAATAATAATGTGCTGTCTCGCTTTGTAGGGCGACTATGCCAGCGGAAGTTTTTTCTGCTGGTATATCCAATTGGGTACTTGCACTAAAACGTGTATGTTGCTGGCGACGCCCAAGAAATGCTGGTTGTTCCAGTTCGTCCAGACCTACATTTAATGCCTGCAATTGGATACGGTTATTTTTCAATGTATAAAATAGCGAGTCTGCAGTGCGCAAGCTGACCCACTGATGCTGTAGTGCTTTGCCGGAAAAATTATCCTGCCAGATAAAATTACCTGTAGTGGGTTCTGCGTTTTTGGTAATGGCTGATATTTTTGGTGAATTAAGTTGGTAGGGTATTTCTTTGCCTTGCTCCAAAATAATCGGCCATTCATTTTTCCAGCTAACCGGCAATAAAAAAGTTTCGCGCCCAGTATTGTAGGCAGTTTTATCATAAGCACGCGTCGCTAAAAATACTGCCCACCATTCACCTTCTTTGGTTTGAATTAAATCAGCATGTCCGGAAGTGGTGATGGGGTTAGGGCGATTAATATCCAGATCGCGTTGGGTCAGGATCGGATTGCCAGTGTAGGGCTCAAAAGGTTTGGTTAAATCTTTGGTGCGAAACGCAACCTGACTATGCTCGTAACCCGTACCGCCTTCTGCACAGAGCAAGTAATACCAACCGTTAATTTTGTAGATATGCGGTGCTTCAATCCACACCGGCTTTTTGGCCAGATCGGTGCCACCATTCACAATCAATCGGCGCGATTCTTTGATCACTTTTTTCGCTTTAGGATCAAATTCCCACAGCCAAATCGCGCGATGACCTTCATAGAGAGGCTCACCGACAGGGGCATCGTTATGGGCGATATACACGCGCCCATCGTCATCGAAAAAAATATCCGGATCTATGCCGCCCACTTCCGGCAATAAAATCGGGTCAGACCAGGGGCCAGCGGGATTCTTGGCCGTGACAATAAAATTGCCGCGCACATCAACCAGTGTGGTGATCAAATAAAATGTTCCATCGTGGTAGCGAATAGTCGGTGCGTAAATGCCCCGCGATGTTTGTTGCTTATATAGCGGTAATTGTTTGGGGGTAACCAATACATGGCCGAGAGATTTCCAGTTGACCAAATCCTTGCTGTGAAAAATCGGTACACCGGGTGAATAGGAAAAAGAAGAGGTCACTAAATAGTAATCATCACCTGCGCGGGTAATGCTCGGGTCAGGATAAAATCCTGCAATGATCGGGTTTTGGAATTTTCCTTGTTCGGGCTTTTGTGCAAAAACGGTATCTTTACCTTCATAAGTAAATTGATAAAAATCGACGCTTGTTGCGTTGGTGTTGCTGATCGTTAAGCAGCTTGCGAATAAAAGTGCGATTGATTGGGTGGCTTTCATTTTTTCCTCACTCTTAAAATTAAAATGGGTAGCTACTTGCGTAGCTACCCATAGTGTTGGTCTGTGTTTACTACAAGCGCTTACAGATTGGTGCAAGCGTTGCCTTGCAGAGCATCGGCAAAACCGCGCAGTGCTGGTTTGTCATTGTAGTTATTATCGAATAACAAGGGCCATGCAATGGCCTCACCGTTGTATTGTGAAGTTGCGGTTGTTAACCAAGTGCTTGCATCGGTTGTACCCCACACGGTGATACCGCCACGCAAATTGGCGGGCACTGTATCCAGATAGGCTTTTACAATTTCGCAATAACGTTTTTTCTGAGTAAGCGCAACGGCTTGAGTAAAGGTACTGATTTTGCTGCCCGGCCAGCCACCGCTGTAAGGATTGTTAACGGCAACATCCAATTCAGTAATTTTTACCTTGAGACCTTTATCAACCACTTTTTTCATCGCAGCGCTGATGCTTGCAATACTCGGGTAATCCATAAATACATGCATTTGGAAGCCCACACCATCGATTGGAATATTGCGCGCCTGGAAGTCGGTTAGCATTTCAATCAGCTTGGTGGTTTTGGCATTGTTTTGGTCGATGTTGTAGTCGTTGTAGTAGAGGGTCACATTGGCGTTAGCTGCGCGCGCCGCTTGAAATGCTTTTTCGATATAGACGGCGCTATTGCCACTCTTGGTATAAAACGCCGAGTCAGTGCGGAAATTGGATGGGCTGTTGTCATTGAGTGCTTCGTTCACTACATCCCAACTCACTACACCGCCTTTAGCTTCATAGTGATCAACGATGGTAGTGACATGGGTCTCTACGGCGGTGATGAAATCGGCAGCAGAACCGCTCCAGTTTTTCATAAATCCAGGCACTTGGTAATCCGAATGCCACAGCAATGCATGGCCGTGGATATTGATATTTTTACTCACAGCATAATCGACAAATGCATCGGCATTGGTGAATGAAAAATTACCTTGTGTTGGTTGCAGGTAACTCATTTTCATAATGTTGCCAGCAGTCATCTGGTCAAAATGTTTTTCCACCACAGTTTTTTCAGATGCATTCGTCAAAATGTTGTAGGTAGGTGAATCCGTATTAGACACTGCTGCGCCTATTGGAAAAGTTGCCAATTCGCGCAAACTGTTTACATTCGCTGAGTAAACGCTGGTCGCGCTGGATGAAGCAACACTGGAACTACTACTTGCACTTTGTTTGAGTGTGACAGTGACGCTTTTGATGGTAACGACACCCGTCGGTGAAGTTTTGGCTTGCACGCCGATTTGCACATCACTTGCGGTTTGGTCGAATTTTTTGTCGGCTTCTGCAACGGTACAGGTAATCGTGGCATCGGTGCCGGCAGTGAACAATTCGTTGCCTGCCCAACAATTCCACTCACCCGCCCAGCTTCCGCCTTTTATTTGTGCGAAAGGTTGCAGGTTGGCGCCGCTAGCTTTGAATTCGCTACTCACATTAACCACCATAGTGATGATGGCATCCTCCAACTGGATTGGTGCGGCGATATCGGTCACTGCACCTATGTCGTCGCCACTTGCATTAAAGCTGACACCATCGCTGTTGTAGGTAATACCGGTATTGCCGTTACCGTTGCCACGCCAACCGCTGGTCATGCCTAACGTAATAACGGTGTTTGCGGCTGAGCTGGAACTGCTGGCAGCGATAGATGATGCCGGGGTAGACGAAGGTGCAATCGAGGATGCAGCGACGGAGCTTGGTGCTACAGATGATGCAGGTGTGGACGACGCTGGTGTTGATGATACAGCTACAGAAGAAGCCGCAACTGATCCAGGTGCCATTGACGAAGCAGGTGTCGATGACGCAGGTGTTGATTTTCCACCTCCGCCCCCGCCGCAGGCAGTAAGCCCGAGAGCAATTAGCGATAGGTAAACAGCGCGTTGAACGTGTCTCATGGTGATGATCTCATCTTTATGGTTTATTGTTGTAGTCAATTACACCATAAGATGGTCATGTTGTACATCAATCACCGCATTTAGAAATGTAAACGGCGCTCCGCCAAATAAAAAGGCGAATCACAGTGGATTCGCCTTTTTGTTTT
>NZ_JBRFPI010000440.1:0-3500 GCF_053579595.1 Cellvibrio sp. | reverse complement strand
AGCTGGTCGCCCGACGGCTCCCAGATTGCTTTTGTCAGCAACACCCGCCTTTAATATGGGAGGCAGCGCATAGCGGGATATGTGCTGCCTACACTGCTTCGGGTAATTTGCGCTACCAGTTCGGCGCCAAATCCTGCACAATTCCACCTCCCGATCTTTTTGTTCCAAGCTATTTTTATGACCAATAAAACCCCCGATGCTGATCTCTTCCTTCAGCAAATGAAGGACGTAAAACCCATCAAGGTGGAAGAGAAAGTCACCCTGGCATCCCCGCATCAGGATAAAACCAGTGTAGAAACCCGGCGTAAGGCAGCAACTGCCGAGCTTGCGAAAGATAAAAATTTCCTCTCGGGAGAATACATAGAGCCACTTGACCCGCTTGCGGTTATTGAGTTCAAGCGCGATGGCGTGCAACACGGCGTTTATCGCAGTCTGCGTATGGGCAAATATCAGATTGATGCGCGGCTCGATCTGCACAATATGACTGTCGAGCAGGCGCGTAGTGCGGTATTTCAATTTGTTAAGGATTGCATGGCTCACGACATTCGCTGCGCGCTAATTACGCACGGTAAAGGGGAGGGGCGGGAGCAGCCAGCACAGCTTAAAAGTTGCGTAGCGCATTGGTTGCCGCAGCTTGATGAAGTGATGGCATTTCACTCAGCGCAAAAACGTCACGGTTGGCTTGGTGCAACCTATGTGTTGCTGCGCAAGAGCGAAAAGAAAAAACAGGAGACTTGGGAGTTATACAATAAGCCTTGATTGACATAATTGGGGTAGATAAATAGGTCAAGCACACCAGAATCAATATAAATTTAAAACGAGGTGTCTATGTATAAAAAATATGCGCTCCTGTTGGTCATGTTGCTAGGAATAACAGCACACGCTTTTGCACAGCAAACCCATAAACAGTTTGTATTAAACAACACCGAAATTATTCCTATCCATTCAAAAATTACCGGGCGAGACCACGAACTGGTTGTGGTCTATCCATCTAGCTACAAAACCAATCCCGCTAAAAAATATCCCGTTCTCTATTATCTGGATGCCTATTGGGATACACCTTTGCTGGCTTCAACTTACGGCAATTTAATTTATGACAACCTGGTGCCTGAATTTATCATGGTGGGTTTGTCTTATCCGTCATCAGCTGATTACAGTAAAGAGCGGCGTATTGATTACACCTTTACAGCGGTGGATGAAAAATCTGGAAAGGCGAATTTATTTTTGAATTTTATTCAACAAGAAGTTGCACCATTAATTGAAGGCCAATATCGCGGCGAAAAAACTGACCGCGTGATTGCGGGTAATTCACTGGGTGGATTGCTGACGCTGACTGCTGCCTACCAAGCACCCGGTTTTTTCTCTGGTTATATCGCTCTGAGCCCTGCCGTTGAATGGGATAAGCAAGCGCTTGTTAAAGTGGATACTGACTACGCAAAAAAGCATAAAGCATTAAATGGGCGTATGTTTATCTCCTACGGCACCACTGAATATCCCGCCTTTCGCGATCCAATCATCGAGTTTCAAAAACAGCTGGACGCACGCAAATATCAGGGGTTGGAGTTGCTTAATTATGCGATGGAAGGGCTTGATCACACTGGTATAAAAGGTGATGGCTACGTGCGTGGATTGATCTGGGTATGGAAGCCTAAAAAACCTGTCGGGCCAAGTGGCTTGGAGCGGGATATGACCAGCGCGAAATAATCGTGTTGGGATTACAGCATTTATAGTTTTTATTGCGCTAGATCAAAAATCCTCTGGAAACAGCCATTGATAATGGTGGCTGTTTTAATAATAACGAAAGAGGAACCTGACGATGCTTAAAACACTCCTGGTCTATATTCATTTAATCGCCGCTTGCCTTGCTATCGGCGTTCTCCTTGTTCAAGACATAGCGCTCGCCAAGTGGCGCGGGAGGGCGATGGATGCCGCTGCTATCGAGAATCTTCATCGCAACTCCGGTTTGGTGACGCTTGCGCTGGTTGTGCTCTGGATTTCGGGTTTGATTATTGTTGCCATCGGCTATCTCGACGTCCCCAACTACCTGATGAATCAAAAGCTCTGGGCAAAGTTCACCGTAGTGAGCATCCTCACGATCAATGGATTGTTTTTGCATCATTACAGCTTTCGGGTCTTGGCGTCGCCGGTCGGATTTATCGGTGCCAGCAGAATGGCGCAGTTTTTGGTGCTGGTCACTGCGGTTGTCTCGCTTGTTTCATGGCTGTATTCCTGTTATCTCGGAATAGCACGGCCCTGGAATAATGTTGCCCCCTATGCTTATGTGATGATTGTGTATTCAGTTTTGATGACCATAGCGCTGGTCATTGGTTTGGAGGTCTGGCGGGAGCTGCGAAAAGAGTTTCGTGTGCTTGTGCGCTAAATTGCACTGGTGTCTCCAACCCTAAGAATTACTTATCAATTTTCGCGCGCTTGTCTGTAGCGGAGGCTCATATACGCGCGCGAACTTCCTGCCCAAGCGGGCATCTTTCCTCCTCTGCTCATTATCTGCTTAGATTATTTCCTCATTAGCGCATCTGATTTTTCTTGCTGACCTTCACTTTCGTATCATTTTCCTTCGTCTGATTTAAAAAACCTTATTGTAATCATATGCTTATCTATCCTTAGGAGTAACATTGTTTATTACATGTAATATTTGATTTATTACATGTAATAAATTAATGTTGGCTCATGCAGAAAAAATCATCAGCACATTATCAACGCGAATATCGCAATCGCTTGCGGGAGCAGGGCCTGGTCAAGAAAGAGGTCTGGATTCTCCCGGAGAACGCGCGTCGTCTTGCTATGTTCGAGTTGGAATTGCGAGTGTCTGCAAAACAGGTTGTTGCCAGTGGGTTATTGCCAGCTAAAGGAGAAAGTCGAATGACAGATGTAGTTAACCGTTGGACCACCGCGAGCCTTCACGATGCCTTAGCCAAGGCGGATATGTTTATCGCCAAGCGGGCTGACCTGGAGTTGATCGATGGTGTGTCGCCTGCGTTGCATATCGTCATGTATGAGTACGGCGACCTGCCGCTCTTCCTGACAGTGTCGGGTGAGCAGATTGTGGTTGAAGCGATGTTGTGGTCGGTATCCGAGGTGAATAATCCCGCGCTGTTTAACGAGACCGTATTGCGCACCCACAAGTATTTTCCGCTCTCCAACATCAGTCTCTACAAAATGGATGGCGACGATTGCTATCACATGTTCGGTGCGCTGAGTTCTGCATCGAGTTTGCAGGATGTGATCTTGGAAATCGAAATGCTCGCATCGAATGTGATCCAGGCGACTGAAGCCTACAGTGAATTTTTAATTAGCTAACGGATGCTGAAGTAGCAGCCGCAACCAACAAAGGTAAATCACTATGAATATCTGGGCAAAAATGATTACTGCCTTGCGCGGTGGTGTAAATGAGGCAGGTGAGGCGGTGGTGGACAGTCAGGCATTGCGCATTCTGGATCAAGAAGTGCGCGATGCTGGCGAAGAGTTGAAACGCTCCAAAG
>NZ_JBRFPI010000439.1:0-3526 GCF_053579595.1 Cellvibrio sp. | reverse complement strand
CCAACACGCTGCTGTAACCGCGATGGCAACAAGCGTTTTACCGTGAAACCAATGTCTTGAACGCGGGGCGGGATTAATAAGCTCATCTTGTCATCCTCTAATCTTTAAAAAATAATACGAAAATATCAGGCTAAAAAAGTTGTAGATTTTTTTCCAAATGAGTCAACAGCGCCGTCAAACGAAAGGGTTGGTATTTGCGTTCTTTGTATACCGCATAGAGTGGCGTTGATTGCCCTTGGTATTGTCCATCGAGCAAAGTCACTAAACGGCCTTGCGCAATATCATCGCGTATATCTATTGCCGATTTATAAATAATGCCGTGCCCGGCTACGCCCCAACGCCGCACAACCTCGCCATCATTGGCGTTGCGGTTTCCTTGAATCGGAATTTCAATTAATTGCTCAGCGCGATAAAAAAGCCAATGATTGTAGGGGCGATCATTGCGATAAAAATATAAACAGTTGTGTTGCGCCAAATCTTCCAGGCAATTTAACGCAGGCATTGTTGCAATATAAGCCGGTGCAGCGGCAAGCAAGCGGCGATTATCGCAAAGCTTGCGCGCAATCAGCGATGAATCGCGCAAGTCCCCGTAGCGGATAACAAGGTCCAGCCCCTCCCTGTATAAGTCCTGCATCATGTCCGAGAAGTTCAACCGCAGACTCACGCGCGGGTATTGGTGCTGGAAATCATCAAGAATATTCAACAAGAGATGCCGCCCCAGATCCGAGGGCAACCCGATGCTGATTTCCCCGGCCACAGAAGTCTGCAAGTTGCGCAGTTCGGATTCAGCGTCGCCCAATGCCCCCAACGCGTGTTGTACGTAAGGAATCAGGCTTTCACCGGCCGCACTCAAGTGCAGGCTGCGGGTCGTTCGCTCCAACAAACTCACATCCAATGCCAGCTCCAAGCGCTTGATGGCAGCGGAAACGGCCGCATTGGTGATGTTCAACTGGCGCGCAGCCTCACTCATATTGCCGGTTTCAGCCACACGCAGGAACAACTCCAAGTCCTGCAGCGAATAGGTTTTGCTCATTGATCGCCCTATTATCAAAATTTAATTGATAGTGATTAAACCAATATAGCGATTATCAAATAAATCTCCAGCACCTAGACTACCAGCCAAGATAAAACACCTGCTGGATTTACCTTTTTTGGAGCCAATCAATGAAAGCCGTAGCACTCAAAGCCTACTTACCCATCCAAAACCCTGAATCCCTGTTGGATGTGAATATTGACCAGCCGACACCTGTCGGTCGTGAATTACTCATCGCCGTAGACGCTATCGCCGTCAACCCCGTCGATACCAAGGTACGTGCGCCGAAAAACAAAATCGAAGCCGATTTCCGTGTACTGGGTTGGGATGCTGTGGGCAGGGTCGTCGCGACCGGCCCAGATGCAACACTCTTCAAAACCGGTGATACAGTTTATTACGCAGGCAGTATCGCCCGCCCTGGCACTAACAGCGAATTTCACACAGTGGATGAGCGCATTGTTGGCCGCAAACCCGTATCACTCAGCAATGCCGAAGCGGCTGCCCTGCCATTAACCGCTATTACAGCATGGGAAGGATTGTTTGATCGCCTGCAGATCGCCCAAAGCAAAGAGAGTAAACCTAAAACCTTATTAATTATTGGCGGCGCAGGCGGTGTTGGTTCAATCGCAATTCAACTGGCAAAAACACTGACCAATGTAAGTGTCATCGTTACTGCATCGCGCCGCGAATCAATTGAATGGTGTAAGTCACTGGGGGCAGACTTGGTGATTGATCACAGCGCCTCGTTAGCCGAACAATTGCGTGCGCAGAATATCCAACAGGTTGATTATATTTTTTGCCTGAACAACACCGATCAACATTGGCAAGCCATGGCGGAAATTATCAAACCACAGGGGCATATTTGTTCGATTGTCGAATTAAGTGGGCAGGTCGATTTGAATCTTTTGAAAAGCAAATCTATCACGTTCACTTGGGAACTCATGTTTACCCGCTCGTTATTTGAAACGGATGACATGATCGAGCAGCATCATTTATTAAACCGCGTAGCGGAACTGATTGATAGCGGCGCTATAAAAACCACACTTAACCAAGTGCTCAGCCCGATTAACGCAGAGAACCTGCGCCTTGCGCATGCGCAGCTTGAATCAGGCAGAACGATTGGCAAAATTGTGCTGGAACATTGGCCTGCATGATGTGCTGCCAATATTAGGGTTGGTGATGGGTGGTGATATTGATCGTGGCATGGGACAACAATTTATGAATCGGGCATTTTTCAACAATGCCCAATAATTGTTGTTTCTGCTCATCACTTAAACCACCAACAAAGTGTATGTTCAATGCCAGATTGTATTCACCCGTTTTTTCTTTGCTCGCATCACGCTCTATATCAATATTAATTCCTTCAAGTGGCATACCACGGCGCTTTGCATACATACTCAAGGTAATCGCCGTGCAAGCAGCAAGCGATGAATCCAGCAGGCCATGGGGATCAGGCGCTGAATCCTCACCACCAATGCTGGTATCTACATCGGCAAATAATTCATGTGCATCAACGCTGATACGCTGGCGATAAGTACCCGAACTGTCTTTTTGTAATTTAATCATTGATTCACCCGACTCCCGATTATTACTTACTGATTACCTCACTTGGAATTACAATTTGAGCAGCGCTTTCATTGCATTGGGATCATAGCCGCGCAACACTTCGCCGCGAATAACGATTAGCGGAATCCCGCTGCCGTGCAGTTGGTCATATTGCGCCTTGCCCTCAGTCGATTTCTCAATATCGTATTCCACAAAAGCTATATTATGCTGTTTGAAAAACTCGCGCGTCTTTTTACAGTAACCACACCAGTCAGTCGCGTATAAGGCCACGCCTTCAGGGTGCTGCGCAGAAAAATCAGGCGGTGGACTGAACTCATCGCGCAGCTTATTCCAATTCAAGAAAATGCCCAGCGCGACAACGATTAGCAGATATTTTTTCATGCATCAGATCCTGCAATTTAATGGCAAATCTTTCAATTCCATATCCGTACGGTTTTCTCCTACTGCTTGCATACCTGCGGGCACAGCGGCTTTACCACAAATCCATGAAATTGGGCTTTCGGGCGAACCTTTTACCATTATCGGCTGGATACTCAATGTCTTGTTTTTGATGTTGGCATGCGCTTTATTACCAAAATGTAAATGGAATGCGCCATCCTTGAAATCGATACGATCGACATAATTGCCCAACAATTTATCGGCAGCTGGCATTCCTGCTTCTTTGTTGTCCTTTAAAAAAACCTGCGTACTTTTGTGATAAAACGCCACCAGTTTTTTGTAATCCTCCACCAATTCCATAGACTCAACAACTTGTTTGCGCGCTATGGCAGGGTCTGGAGAGGGCAAAGCCATTAATGCCAATATTGCAATAATAGCGACCACCACCATTATTTCTATTAGCGTAAAACCATTATTTTTCTTCATACAGATTCCTTACTGCCATTAACGAATAAATTTTGCTGCATACCAACAGCTTGCATGTAATTC
>NZ_JBRFPI010000438.1:0-3534 GCF_053579595.1 Cellvibrio sp. | reverse complement strand
GATTTAGCAGAGGTGGATATGCAAGGGGTAAAACGTCGTGTCATCTATGTCGGTTTGTACGAACTGGTGGCGATTGTGCTGTCGGCGATCTTATTAAAACTGATCAGTAACGCCGACGCCGCCAACTCGCTCGGCATTGCCGTCGTCGCCTCGGCCATTGCCATATTGTGGAATTTGGCCTTTAACTATGGCTTTGAACTCTGGGAAAAACATCGTAAACATCAGGGGCGCAGCCTGGGTATCCGTGTATTACATGCGGTGGGTTTTGAGGGCGGCTTGGTAGTCTTTTTGGTGCCGGTCCTCGCCTGGTGGCTGGAGGTCAATTTTATCGAAGCCTTGCTTTTGGACTTGGGTTTGCTGGTGTTTTTCTTGTTTTACACGTTTATCTTCAACTGGGCTTTTGATGCGGTGTTTGGGTTGCCGGCGGCGTTATCACCCAACCCTGTGACCTGTAGCTAACTCATCTGCACCGGTTTTTTATCGATTATCTGAATCTGTTTTTAGTACAGATGACCATCCATAGTGAGCAGCATCACTGTGGATGAGACGCAACCATGAGCAACACCGGCAGCCCCCTGTTAATTCCCACCAAAAACCTGCCTACACCCAAGGCAACCAACATCGACGGCCAGATTGTTACACGCAGCTTTAGCGGTCGCTTCCGCAATTTGCGAATCCTTGGCGCTGGCGTGCTGGCACTGCTATTTTTTGGGACTTCATGGATTAATTGGAACGGTCATCAGGCAATATTGTGGGATTTGGACACGCGTCAGTTTCACGTGTTTGGTACGACTTTTTGGCCGCAGGATTTTATGCTGCTCTCGCTGGTGATGATTATCGGCGCATTTTTATTATTTGCGGTCACTATGGTTGCCGGACGCGTCTGGTGCGGTTACACCTGCCCGCAAAGTGTGTGGACCTGGGCGTTTATGTGGGTCGAAAATATCACCGAGGGCGATCGCAACCAGCGCATTAAACTCAATAGCGCGCCCGCGTCATTTTCCAAAATCGCCAAGCGCAGTGCCAAACACAGTGTGTGGTTGGCGATGAGTATTGCCACCGGCATCGCGTTTGTTGGCTACTTTATTCCGGTGCGCGAATTAACCGTGAATTTGCTGCAATTGGAATGGTTTTCTACCAGCGCGATTTGGGTGTTTATTGTGGCCGCACTCACCTACCTCAACGCCGGTTGGGTGCGTGAAAAAGTTTGCCTGCATATGTGCCCCTACGCGCGCTTCCAGAGTGTGATGTTTGATCGCGATACATTAGTGATTTCTTACGATGCCGCACGTGGCGATACACGCGGGTCGCGCAAAAAAGATGAAGATCCCAAAGCACTCGGTTTAGGCGATTGCATCGACTGTTATATGTGCGTACAGGTTTGCCCGACCGGCATTGATATTCGCGATGGTTTGCAAATGGATTGCATTGGCTGCGCTGCCTGCATCGACGCCTGCGATGAGGTGATGGATAAAATGGGCTACGCGCGCGGCTTGGTCAGTTATACTTCCGAAGCCGCACTCGCCGGTGAACCCACGCGAATGTTGCGTCCGCGCTTGGTGGCTTATACAACAGCTATCGTCATTATGTTGGGTGCGTTATGGTTTGCGTTGGATGCACGTGAACTGGTGGATATGAGTGTGGTAAAAGATCGCACGGTGCTGTATCGCAAAAATAGTGATGGCGATATCGTCAATGTGTATCGGTTAAAAATTACCAACAAAACCCAAATGCCTGCGCACTATGAGTTGCACATTGCCAATGACGCGCGCTTATCACTTGCACGCAACTTCACACTTGATTTAAAACCCGGCGAAATTGTGGATATGCCGATGAGTGTTGTCATGAAAGGAACCAGTGCAGAATCCGGTATGACCCATTTTGATTTTGTGTTGGTTGATAGCAACAAGCTAAGCACGCGCGAAGCGGCGAATTTTATTTATCCGGCGTTTTAAATTATTTTGGTTAAGACGCGCATAAATCGGTGAATCAGCAATGAATCTCTATGCCTCCCTATGAAACTTTACGAAAGCCTGGCCGATGATATTGCGCAATTAATTCGCACCGGTGTGCTCGCCGAAAATGAGAAAGTGCCTTCCGTGCGCACTGCGAGCCGAACCCATGGCGTGAGCCAGGCCACGGTATTTCAAGCCTATTATTTATTGGAAAGCCGCGGCTTGATTCAAGCGCGGGCACGCTCGGGTTATTTTGTGCGCGCGCAAGCCAAACGTGCTTTAGCCGAACCGGAAATGAGTGTAGCCAATGCCGATAGCACCGACGTTGACGTAAGTGAATTGGTGTTTTCAATATTGGGGTCGATTAAAGACCCCGACACCATTCCCTTTGGCTCAGCATTTCCCAGCCCGGATTTATTTCCCCTCGCGCGTTTGGCGCGCTCTATGAGCAAAAGTGTTCAGCATTTACCCGCACGGGCTATTCTCGCCGATATGACCTCGGGCAACCCCCACCTGCGCCGCCAAATTGCCCTGCGCTATATGATGAACGGGATGATGAACGGTGAAATGAATTCACCTGATGAATTGGTCATCACCAACGGCGCATTGGAAGCCTTGAATTTATGCTTGCAAGTCGTCACTCAACCGGGTGATCTGGTCGCGATTGAATCGCCCACGTTTTATGCCGCCCTACAAATTCTCGAACGATTGCAATTAAAAGCGGTTGAAATTCCGGTGCACCCGCGCGATGGCATTCACTTGCCAAGCCTGCAAGAAAGTTTGCAGCGGTTGCCGATTAAAGCCTGCTGGTTTATGAGCAGTTTTCACAATCCACTCGGCGCTTCTATGAGTGATGAAAAAAAGCAATCGCTG
Organism: Cellvibrio sp.; assembly: GCF_053579595.1. Lineage (NCBI taxonomy): Bacteria > Pseudomonadati > Pseudomonadota > Gammaproteobacteria > Cellvibrionales > Cellvibrionaceae > Cellvibrio > Cellvibrio sp. The sequence goes on along the minus strand of NZ_JBRFPI010000438.1, from coordinate 706 downwards.
TATGATTTGCTGCACCAACATCAAGTGCCGCTGATTGAGGACGATGTTTATGCAGAATTGTATTTCGGCAACACACCACCCAAACCCATCAAATTTTTTGACCGCGCCGGATTAGTCATGCACTGCGGCTCTTTTTCAAAAAATCTGGCACCGGGGTATCGTGTCGGTTGGGTTTCAGCAGGGCGTTACACTGAACAAATCCATCGTTTGAAATTGATGACCACCATATCGCCGTCAGTTCCGGCACAAGTTGCCATCGCCGATTATTTACAACATGGCGGTTATGATCGTCATTTACGAAAATTGCGTGAGACTTTGGAAACACAACAGCAGTTGATGCTCGCCGCTATCGCCCGTTATTTTCCTGCACAGACCAAAGTGACTCAGCCGGGCGGCGGTTATTTTTTGTGGGTGGAATTTCCGGAACACATAGACACGCTGAAATTATTTGCTCTCGCGCTGGCACAGGGGATCAGCATCGCACCCGGGCCAATATTTTCTGCCACGCAACGCTTTCGCAACTGCGCGCGCATCAATTACGGCCAGCCGTGGAATAAAGCTACGGAAGCGGCTATTGCGTTGCTAGGGAAGTTAATTGCATCGCAATAAAATGTGATTGCAACGCATCAGACCACTGCTGAAATCCAGCGACGTAATCGGCTGCGCACATACTGATGTAATGGTTTACCGCGCCATGATCCCCAAC
>NZ_JBRFPI010000437.1:0-3541 GCF_053579595.1 Cellvibrio sp. | reverse complement strand
TGTAACTCTATCGCCTCCACCCGACCGGCGTAGTTCACCATGGCACTGCTGGCGATATAGGGGGGAGAAGTCACTACCTGTGGATGCTGGCTAACCTGCGCGGATAGTGCTTGCCAATCCTTCAGGGCAGGAAGCTGATCGACAAAACCATGGGGGATTACGCTAAGGATGCGCTCCTTCATCTCCCGGTCAAAGCCATTCATTACCGACAATACGATAATCAGAGCCATAACACCCAGCGCCATACCCACCAAGGAGAAGGCACTAATGAAGGAGATAAACTGGTTACGGCGCTTGGCGCGGGTATAGCGCAAGCCGATATAAAGAGGGATGTTTTTTAGCATGGGCGCATTAAACCCAATTGGCTCCATTTGCTCAAGCAAAACCGCTCGCTCAACCGATAAAGCCGCGCCACTTATCGCTGGCTTGTGCTATGTTTACTGCATCACAAAATTTGGAAGATTCAGCATATGAGCGAACGCCGCAGTTACTTTCGCATTGATGAAAGTATCGCTATTGAATTCAAAGAGGTTGATGAGATCACCGCAAACACCGCTGCGGCGGAGTTGCAGTTCCCCAATACCGCATCGCTTAAACTCTTTGCTGAATTACGCAAGATCGACAATGACAATGCCCATCTATTTCACCAGATCAAAGATACCAGCCGCGCACTGGGTGAATACTTGCACAACCTGAACCGCAAGATAGACATTATCAGCCAACAGTTGATGACCGACTCCAAACCCTTGCCCCCATCAAAAACGATTAAACAGGTAAACCTGAGCGAGGGAGGAATCGCCTTTGGCAGCTCGCGCGCACTGGAAGCAAACTCCCACATCGCCCTAAGGCTGATTTTTTTACCGAGCAACGCTGGCTTGGTGCTGTTTGCCAAAATCATTCGCTGTGAACCCAGTAACACAGGGGAATATCAAATTGCGGCAAAATTTCATAGCTTGACCGATGCGCAACAGCAGCTGATCGGTCAACAAATAATGCGGGCACAAATGGCCGAACGCCGGAAAAGTCAGCATTCGCTCCAGTAACTATGATTGTTAAAGGTGATTTGACCAATATGACCCCGCGAAAATTCCTGAACCTATTCTTCGCCTGTGTGGTGGTATTTACTATCTGTATTCAGACTTCACTCGCAGAAGACATTCGTATCCCAGTTGGCGAACAAGCCAAAGATCAAATACCTGTTGATATGCCCACCAAAGGCATGAGCAAAGAACGGGTGAAAGCGCTGTTTGGTGAGCCATCGGAAGAAATTCCAGCAAAGGGTCAACCTCCCATCTCGCGCTGGAAGTATCAAGAATTTACAGTGTATTTTGATAGCAATGCGGTAATTCACTGTGTGAGAAATTTTCAGCCCAAAGCTAACCCGTCCGAAGCAAATCTCACCAAAGAAAACCCGTAGCATTCACACAATAATGTGTAGCAATAAAAAAGGGCGCAATAGATTGCGCCCCTTTCTTATTCATTTCGCATCGTTAACTAACGGCGGCTTATACGGTTTACACCGTCAAGCGCAGCAACTCGATAGGCTTCAGCCATAGTCGGATAATTGAAAATATTATTGAGGAAGTAATGAATATTATTGCCCTCACCTTTCTGCGTCATAATCGCCTGGCCGATATGGACAATCTCTGCGGCTTCAGCGCCAAAACAATGTACGCCAAGAATTTCCAGGGTATCAACATGAAACAACAACTTCAGCATACCGACATCTTCACCGCTGATTTGCCCGCGTGCGGTATTTTTAAATAATGCACGGCCAACTTCGTAGGGCACTTTTGCCTGAGTCAATTCGGTTTCAGTTTTACCGACAGAACTAATTTCTGGCAGCGTATAAATACCAGTGGGAACATCCTGCACCAACTTGCATTCATCGCCAAAAATCCCCCCCGATACAGCACGCCCCTGTCCATAAGAAGCACTTGCCAAACTTGGCCAGCCAACCACATCGCCCACTGCATAAATATGTGGAACCTGAGTGCAATAGCAATTATCGACTTTTAAATTGCCTCGATGATCGGCAGTTAAACCTGCCGCCTCAAGATTTAATCCATCAGTATTACCACTGCGGCCGTTACACCACAAAATAGCATCTGCCTTCAAACGCTTACCCGATTTTAAAAATAAGGTAACGCTCGAATCGCTCGCCTCTATAGCCTCATATTCTTCGCTGTGACGCACAGTAACGCCGCTATCGCGCAGGTGATAACTTAAAGCATCAGAAATCTCATCATCGAGAAATGACAGTAATCGCTCACGGTTGTTGATCAAATCAACACGCATTCCCAAGCCTGAAAAAATTGAGGCGTATTCACAACCAATTACACCCGCCCCATAAACAATAATATGTCGTGGTGTGTGTTGCATATCCAGAATGGTATCGCTGTCGTAGATACGCGGATGATTAAAATCGACATCCGCCGGGCGATAAGGACGCGAACCTGTGGCGATAACGATATTGTCAGCAGAGATAGTTTCTATACCGCCATCCAACTGCACCAAAGTGACAGTATTAGCATCAATAAATGAAGCTTGACCAATATGCACGTTAACGCGATTGCGCACATAAAAATTGGTGTGCAACTCAACTTGTTTGGGAATGACTTTAACAGCTGATTGCAATACACGCGGGAAAGTTAAACGGCGGCTATCACCAATCTCACGAAACAAGCTGTTGCTTTTAAACTGGATAACTTGTTTAACAACATGACGCAATGATTTGGAAGGGATAGTGCCCTTGTGTGCACAACTACCGCCCACCAGTGCTCTATTCTCTACCACACCGACTCTTTTGCCTGCCTTGGAGGCTGCTATAGCCGCAGCTTCGCCCGAAGGGCCGGAACCTATAACCAAAAGATCGTAGCTGTGATCTGCCGACTTTTTACGACCTGTCAATTTATTCCCCTTAAACTTATTAACCGAAGACACTAGTAGTCTAGCAACAATTATTCCCTTTTACTTTTTAGATGACTTACTCGCATCATAAGAAAGATCAGCGCTGTCCGCTGCTGCACGCGCTGGTTTTGCTTTTTCCTCAGCGCACTTGGCCTCATCACCACCGCACAACTCACACACATAATTAGGATCGCCGAGCGCCTTACCAACGCCTCCGCAAGAGCCCGATACCGGTTTTCTTCCGGCAAGAACACTGATAGATAATGCAAGTGCAACGAACAACATGACTAATAGAGTAACCACAAGAACAGCCACGATTGACTCCCAGGCAACAATGCCTTTATTAAGAATTTAAAAATACTTACCACTAAAAGAAAAAACGAGGCAGGTTGCCCAGCCTCGTTTTCCTTATGCATTAACCACCGAAGTCGTCGAGCAAAATGTTGTCGTCTTCAACTCCCAGACTCTTCAACATTTTAATTACGGCGGCATTCATCATTGGTGGGCCGCACATATAAAACTCACAATCTTCTGGTGCCGGATGATCCTTCAAATAATTCTCGTAGAGAACATTGTGAATAAATCCGGTTAAACCTGACCAATTGTCCTCTGGTTGAGGATCGGACAGTGC
>NZ_JBRFPI010000436.1:0-3545 GCF_053579595.1 Cellvibrio sp. | reverse complement strand
CCTGCAGAATCACTAGCTGCAGGAAAAGCGACATACAGATCAGATATTAATCCCTACGATCACCAAATGGGAGGGCAATTTATTGATGCCAAGTGTATTAATCTATTAAGAGAAACATTAATACTTGATGAGCTTTAGCATATTTAGCAAGTCACCACTAAAAATCCAATTTCACAACCCCACCCGCATCACATTAACCGACCTACCACCCAACCTTGTACGGCGCACAATTTCCCAGCCGCGTTTTTGGTAGTAATCCGTGTAATCCGTAGCGGATAGCCAAAGTTCATCCAACTCTAAACTTTGCGCGTAATTTTTCGCAGCATCAATTAATGCGTTGCCAAGACCTTGGTTGCGCAAATTTTCCAGCACAAATAAATTACTTAACCACACTGGACATTCGCTGGTAACCTTGGGCATCCGCTCGCTGCTGCGGTAGGTGTAGTTGACGAGGCTGACGCAGCCGACCAGTTGGTTGCCGCGCAATGCGATAAGTGTTTTGGGAATGGTATTTTGTTGGACGTGCAGCACTAACCGCTGCTGGCGCAGCGCGAGTGAGGATTTTAAACCCTGGCGCTCGCATTCTTGATGATGCCAGTGTGCCACCTGCACAAAAAACTCCGGCTTGGATTCCAGAGTTACAAGTTCAATTGGAGCAAAAGTGGAGCAAACTGAATTCACATTCATTTAATACAACAGCAGATAGATGGAGAGACACGTAGGATTTTCCCTGGCCACCAAGGATTAACCTGCAGCACAATCGGTTCGATCACTATACCGTTTTCGGTGAACAGCTTCCACGAAAGAAGATTTGATGTGACAGCGACAGAGCACAAAAAAGGCCCCAACGAAGGAGCCTTTGAAGCCTAAGCCCATTATTTAGCGATCAAGAATCAGCAATTTGCGAGTTTCGGGCTGTACGAATTCACCCGTATTTTCATCCAGTGACAACTTTTGTTGGCGTCCACTCGCGCTGGAAGGACAGGTGCCTGTTGCACGCAACTGCAAGGCCGCGGCAAGCAAAGCCTCATTGGGATCACCCAATTCGTGCTGCAAATCATCCACGACCTTACAGCCTTTTACTTTATCCAACCCATTGTCTGTAGCGGATGGAATAAATCCATCGCTGTATTCACCAAAGCCTTTTGCGTTAATTGCTTTAAACTGAATCGTATAATAAGTCGTTCCACAATTAGGTTGCGGAAGGAAACCGTAGGGTTTACCGCAAGTGGTGTCGCCGATCAAATACACACTCACACCAATGCCGCGCAAACTATTGATAACCAACTCACTCGCAGAGCAAGTTCCGCTTGTTGCCAACACATAAACCCGCTGCAAATTGAGCGTCGGTAAAGTCAAGAATTTATTTAAACCATACAGTCCTGTATCCACAAATCCCCATGGCTGCTCTTTAGGCATTTTTGAATTGGCGACATCCTGATAAAACACTTTGTTGGTGGTATTTGAACCCGCAATCATATAACCCACTTGTGCAGCAACGGAAATATAACCGCCGCCGTTGTAGCGCATATCTACCACCAAATCGCTCACGCCGGCATTTTTAAGCGAATTAATTGCGGTAACCCATTGGTCTTGGGCGTCGGGAATAAACGTATTGAATTGCACATAACCTACTTTACTACCGTTATGTGTAATTGCTTTAGCAACCGAAACAGCATCTGTTGGAAGCGATGCAGATTCCAATGTGACCTTGCGGGTACTAGTAGCGCCTAGGTTCTGAATTTCAAATTCATGCACTGCGTTAATTTGCGAGGGATAGAGAGCATCAACCAAGGTATTAATGCTGCCAGTAGCAACACTCACCCCATCAATTGCAATAATTTTTTCGCCGCGTTTGATAGCTTTATTGGCAGCTGGGGAGTCAGTATCGCTATAGACCACATAAATGCTGCGCGGAATATTCCAATTTGCTTTCAGGTTGAGGCCATATCCGTAGGTAATACCAGCAGACCAGGCTTCTTCATTTTCAGTTGGCTCATAAAAATGAAAATTATCTTTCGGTGCCCCTGATGCAGTTCTTTTACCGGACACCAAACGCTCGAAATAAACCTGCGGAGTCTCGTAGGTTATAGGATTTAAATCGGGCAAATCTTCAAACCACAAATAAGTTTCATAGCTCCAGGAACGCAGAAAATTCCTCTCCTGATTACTATTACCTCTTTTGTCGGGGAATGGGATGCCAGTGATCTTGCTGACACCCATGCGCGGCACCTCGCAATAGTTTTCAAAGCTACTTGAAGGCTTATAAACACCAGGGGTCCAGGAATCTGTATTGCCACCGCCGGTGAAAGAGCCATCTCTGCCTCCGCTTCCCCCACCACAGGCAACGAATAACCCAGCAAGACTAACTGTTAGGCCTCCACGCAACAGTGATTTGAACAGGCCAAGCGATTGATTTGATAAATGAATTTTTACAACCGAAGATGAGTTTTTCACGTGAGAAATCCCTAATATCCTATAAGCCCGAATGCGACATGCCCACGGGAGCTCGCAGGATAAAAGAAAACCTACAATAAAACTACGACGCAGCACATCCACATCCCTGTGAACTTAAGCCCTGCTAGAGCGAATTAACTGTAACCGGAGTCAAATAGACTTTTTGTGCTGAAATATCGGTGGTTTTACCAACAATATCCAACTCACCCTTGAGGCGAATATCCGCTGACGAAGAGCCGATCAGCAATTCAATCTTGCCGGGCTCCAGAACGAAATCCATGCTGCGATCATAAAACCCGAGCTGGTTAGCGGAGAGGGTAAAGGTAACACGCGCAGATTGTTGCGGTGCAAGACTAACACGCTTGAACCCGCGCAATTTTTTTACCGGTTGGGTTACGCTCGCAACAGGATCGTTTGAGTAAAGCTGCACAATTTCATCACCGGAGCGCTTGCCGGTATTAGTAATAGTTACACTGATATCAACTGTGTCATTTGCGCCAAGCTTGGTTTTGCTCCACTGCATATCCGCGTAAGCAAATTGGGTATAACTCAATCCAAAACCGAATGGATAAAGTGCATCGGTTTTATCAAATGCATAGCCGCGTTTCGCGGAGGGTTTGTAATTGTAATAGACAGGTAGATGACCAGCAGAGCGTGGGACACTTACTGGCAATTTGCCACCGGGGCTAACATCGCCAAATAAAACGCGCGCAACGGCATGGCCAGTTTCTTGCCCCAAATACCAACCCTGTAAAATAGCTGGCGCTGTCTCGGCAAGTTTAGTGATGGCGAGTGGACGACCACCAATTAACACCACCACCGTGGGCTTACCTGTCGCAAGCACAGCATCAACCAGCTCTTGTTGCTCGCCGAGCAATTCAAGACTGGTGCGATCACCTAAATGGCTGTCAGCCCAAGCTTCACGCGAGGTCGCTTCGCTGTCACCGACAACGACAATCGCCACATCGCTTTTTTGTGCAGCGGCAACGGCTTTTGCAATCATACCTTTTGTATCGGCTTTGGTGGCCAACACTACTTCATCGGTATGCCAGCGCTGTTTGGAGCGGGTATTGGCCGCAGCTGAATCC
>NZ_JBRFPI010000435.1:0-3562 GCF_053579595.1 Cellvibrio sp. | reverse complement strand
TCTTTGGAAATATGCGGATGCGCATTGCGCTCGCTCGGCTCGCCGTGGGTTGCCCAGCGTGTGTGCGCAATACCAGTGCCACCGGGAGTTGGGGTGCTGTGCACTGCGTCAGATAATTCTTTTACTTTGCCGAGGCGGCGCACGCGCTGCAATTCGCCACTGCTGTTTACCACTGCCACACCGGCAGAGTCATAACCGCGATATTCAAGGCGACGCAATCCTTCAACCAGAATATCCACCACATCACGTTGCGCTACTGCGCCGACAATTCCACACATAATTAACTCCTTGAGCTTTAATAGTAGTAACCATTTATTTCTTGTAAAAAATTTTGTTTTTGCAAATCGTGGTCTTAAGGCTTTTTAAAAAAAGCTATGCGGATGCACAAATCACTTGCACACCCTGTTGTTCGATTTTCTGTTTGTCTTTTGCATCAATGCCGTCATCAGTGACGAGGACTTTTATCGCCGACCAAGGCAATTCCAGGTTGTGGATTTTGCGCCCGATTTTGTCGGACTCGGCCATCACAATCACTTCGCGTGCAACTTCCGCCATTACACGGCTGAGGCTGTAGAGTTCGTTAAAGGTTGTTGTGCCGCGCTCTAAATCCAAACCATCGGCGCCGATAAAAAACTGGTCGAAGTTGTAGGAGCGCAGGATCTGCTCGGCAAGCTGGCCTTGGAAGCCTTCAGATTTCGGGTCCCAGGTACCGCCGGTCATCAAAATCGTGGGTTCGTTTTCCAGCTCGCGCAGGGCGTTGGCGATGCTGAGGGAGTTGGTCATCACCACCAGCCCCTGCTTGTGGGATAACTCCGGAAGTAGCGCTGAGGTGGTGGAGCTGCCGCTGTCGAGGATGATTCGGTTGTGGTCGCGGATCAGTTGCGCGGCGGCTTGGGCGATGGCCTGCTTACGAACCGAAACTTTTTCGATTGGATCACTCATCAACTCTTGGGGAACTGGAACCGCGCCACCGTAGCGACGCAAGAGCAAACCATTAGACTCCAATGCGGCCAAATCCTTACGAACAGTGACTTCTGAAGTAGAAAACTGCTCAGCGAGGGTCTCAACACTGACCTCACCGCTATTATTTAGCAGGTCAATAATCGCCCGGCGGCGCTGTTGGGTGTTTCGTTTGGTCATTATCGAATCGCCAATAAGTTTCGTTGTGAAAGTTATTGTAGTCTTTCGAAACTTATTGGCAAGGTTTATTTGGTTAAAAATCAACTTGGTGTTAGAAGAACAGGCGTGCCAGAGGCATGCTTACCTGCCCAAAATCCCAGAATTCCTCAACATTGGCGTTGATCATGACGGCAACAGCCATCTTTCGCTCCGGAATTACCATCAGCCAACTTTGGCTACCGCGCGAAACACCGCCGTGATTGGCATTTTTGATGATTCCTTTGCCATCGTCATACTCTGCCCAACGCCAACCGAGCGCATAGTTTTGCGGATTGATTGAGCCATCTGATAATGATTGGGGTAGCCAAAAAAGCTTGCGGATTTTCGGTGCGATAAAATCATCATTCAGCCAGGCTGATCCCAGCTTGGTCATATCGGAAGGTGTGGAGATGAATCCTCCGCCCGCGAGCCTATGGCTCAAATCGACGTTTTGCCACACGCGAAATGCAGGGTGCTTTCCATCTTGATTCCAGTAAAAAGTCGCCAATGAATTCGGCTGGAACAATGCATATTCAGCACCCGTGGCGTTCATTCCCAGAGGCTTAAAAATGTTGTTGTGCATGGCACTAAGAAAAGGCTCACCGGCAACAGACTCTAGCACCACACTTTGTAATACGGTATTGAAACTGGTGTAGTGAAATTGGCTGCCCGGTGTAAATAGCAGCGCTGTATCGTCAAACACTTCCAGCGATTCACGCACGGATGTGTAGCGTTTATCGAGCTTGAATAAATAATACATTCCCCATAAATCGCCATAATTATCCATATAATCCGGCAAACCGCTGGAGTGGGATGCGAGTTGCCGCGGCGTAATACCTTTCCATTGCGGATTAGGTAAATTCGAAGCGTAACTCGATAAAGGTTTATCCAAATCGATTTTTCCTTCCTGAACAAATTTAGCGAGCAATGTGGCGGTGACAGCTTTAGAGGTACTGCCAATCCGGAATTGGGTTCTATCCGTTGCCGGTATTTGTTGTTCGATATTTTCCCAACCCACTGCACCCGTCCAAACGATTTTTCCATCCACCGCGACTGCGGCGGAGATTGCCGGTGCGTGAATTTCTTCCCGATGTTGCGCCAATAATTGCAACGCGGCGGTGGCTTGCGGATGAGCAGAAAATGCCGTTGTTTGAGGATAAGCATCCGGTGCCGCTATATCGGCTGGGAACCACATCGGCACCTTGCCTTCATAGGCAAGGAATTGGTAAATCGGGGCGGCAAACCAAATAAATGCCATCGCACCGGCGAGCAGGCTGATTTTTTTGTAGGAAATATTGCGCATTGTTTTTCACCATCGTGTGTTTATTAAAAACACGCACTTTGGTGAAAGATCTGGAAATTGGCTTAGCAAAATCAAAAAAAGCTGATCAATTTTAAAATTGACCAGCAATATTCAATATTATTCAGGTGAATTCGACTGTTGCGCTGTAGTTCGATAAACCGTCGGCGTAGTGCCCACAATGTCTTTAAACGCTCGATTAAAAGAGGCGATGGATCCGAAACCTATATCCAGCGCAATCGTGAGTACCGGTAATGACGTTTCCACCAAGCGTTTGCTCGCCGCCTCGATTCGGTAGTGATTCAGGAACGCGTTGAAGTTGGTGTAACCCAGCGATTGATTGATCAATTTACGCAAATGGTGATCTGGACATTCCAATTGTTCAGCTAATTTGCTGATGGTGAGATCGGGTTGTAAGTAACCTTCATCCTCAATAAAGCTATGCAATTTTTTAGCGAGCGCATTTTCTTGCGGGATTAAACGTGAGTAACGCGGTGCATCCGGTGTTGTATCTGATACGGATGCGGGTTCTGGTTTTATCGATAAAGCATGAAAAAATAACAGCCCCGCCGTCACACTGGTGCCAAGCAAACAAATAGAGGCGTTCATCAACATAAAAATCTGGTGGCGATTCAAGCGGGTATTACTGAGTTCGACCAGATCTAACATCAGAAAAAATAATCCGACTAACAATACAAACCAAAAACGCGCAACACGCCGCTGCTCTACCAAATCATTACGCCAAGTCAGCATCACGCTTGCCAAAAGATGCACAATAAATATCAAGGCAATGACATGACTTGCCATTTGGAGATAGCCGCCACCGCCACGAATCAAGAAAACATAAATATAAAAACAGGCCAACAGCACCAAGGCTGCTTTTCCAAAAATTGGCCCGCGCCGTAAATTGAATTCGTCATCAAACAATTGTTTGCCATACAACCATAAAAAAACCGGCATGGTGTGGGTAAACATCAACAGAATGCTGCGAATAAATCCCTGTGGGCGCGGTGAGTAAGGCGCGGTCAGCAATAAATACGCAGCAACACGCAACGCCAACATCAACGGAATAATCTGCGCGCGAAAAGTCGATGGCGTGCGATA
>NZ_JBRFPI010000434.1:0-3573 GCF_053579595.1 Cellvibrio sp. | reverse complement strand
CTCGATCCACGCGTGCAACAGTGGTGGAAAGACCGCACCAAAAAAGTTTACGAATACATTCCGGATTTTGGCGGCTATTTGGTAAAAGCCAATTCCGAAGGCCAGCCTGGCCCGCAGGATTACGGCCGCAATCATGCCGACGGTGCGAATATGCTTGCTGCCGCGTTAAAGCCTTATGGTGGCGTGGTATTTTGGCGTGCGTTTGTGTATCACCCGGATATTGGCGACCGCTTTCGCGGCTCTTACGATGAATTTAAACCACTCGATGGAAAATTTGCCGATAACGTCATCCTGCAAGTAAAAAATGGTCCCATCGATTTCCAACCACGCGAGCCTTATTCTCCGTTATTTTCCGCGATGGAAAAAACCAACATGATGATGGAATTCCAGGTCACCCAAGAATATTTTGGTTTTGCAACGCACCTTGCGTATCAAGGCCCGCTATTTGAAGAATCTCTGCGCACTGAAACTTACGCGAAAGGCGAGGGTTCAACTATCGGTAATATTTTGGAAGGAAAGGTATTTAACACCAAGCGCACCGGTATGGCCGCAGTAATTAATCCCGGTACTGACCGCAATTGGACGGGTCATCCGTTCGTGCAATCCAGCTGGTACGCGTTTGGGCGCATGGCTTGGGATCACAACATTTCCGCTGAATCCGCCGCAGAAGAATGGTTGCGCATGACCTTTTCTAACGAGCAAAAATTTATCGATCCCGTTAAAAATATGATGATGATCTCGCGTGAGGCGGGCGTAAATTATCGCTCGCCGTTAGGGCTTACGCATTTGTATTCGCAAGGCGACCACTACGGCCCAGCGCCTTGGACTTCAAATTTAGAGCGTCCTGATTGGACCGCAATTTATTATCATCGCGCCGCAAAAGACGGCATTGGTTTTGATCGCACCAAAACCGGTTCCAATGCGATTGCGCAATATCCTGCACCGTTGGCGAAAATGTACGGCGATATAAATGCAGTGCCGGAAGATATGATGTTGTGGTTCCATCATGTGAGTTGGGATCACAAAATGAAATCTGGCCGCATTTTATGGGACGAGCTGGTGCACAAATATTATGAAGGCGTGGAGCAAGTGCGCAGCATGCAGCGCGATTGGGATAAGTTAGAAGCTTATGTGGATGCAGAGCGTTTCGAGCAAATTAAAGCGCTGTTGATTGTGCAGGAGCGCGACGCGGTTATCTGGCGGGATTCCTGTGTGCTTTATTTTCAAACCTTCTCTGGCAAACCAATTCCTGCGGGTTACGAAAAACCCAAACATGATTTGGACTATTACAAAACCCTGGCGCGCACGCGCTATGTGCCTGAGCCTTGGCACCCCGCAAGTTCGAGTCGTGTGTTGAAGTGATTTATTTGCGTGTGTCTGCACCACAATGTGTTGAACAGTTGGTGCAGACACAATCCAACTCCAGCTCCCAATTTTTTAATTGAAAGCCGGACGAGTCGATGCAGGCCTTCAGCTCAACCAATATGCGCTGGTCTATCCCCAGCTCCTTCACATCGCCGCACTCGCGGCAAATCAAAAACTGTAACACTTGCTGGTCGGTGGCCTGAGTGGTCGGGTTGATCGCCACATATTTCCCCGCTGACTTCAGCTTCCGCACCAAATGTTTCTGCTCTAAAAACTCCAGCATCCGGTAAATCGATATGGGCGTAAGCTGCCGCGAAAAATTCAAGTTAACCCGGTCAATAAGTTCATAGGCCGATAGCGCCTGGCCAGCCCTAAGCAGTGTGGTATAGACCTCCAGCCGTTTTGGCGTCATAGGAATATCCGCGCCAGCGTACGCTTGGCTCGCTTTGCTTTGCCAGTCGGCTGTGGGGTGGTCGTCTTGCATTTGGCCTAGCTCCTGCTGGTTTTTATCGATTTAAGAATTGTCCTTGTGGTCTTTTGTGTTACATTATAACATCTCAATATGCCTGTTCCAGAGGATATTTATGGCTAAACCCAAGACTTCTGCGCCCATCGTGCCGCATACCGCCGCCGAGTTGCTGCAAATGCCTGCCGCTGACTATATGAATGATGTGCAGCTGGCGTTCTTTCGGCAGGTATTACTGGAGCTAAAACAGGCAACCAGCGAACACATAGAGACCATCAAGCAAGAGATTGCGGCGCCATCGACCGAGGCGGATGAGCTGGATCGCGCATTGTTGGAGGAGGAAAACCGTCAGCGGATGCGCATTGCAGAGCGTGAATATTTTTTGTTACGCAAAATCGATAAAGCACTGGATCGCATTGAACGTAAGGATTACGGCTACTGCGAAGCCTCGGGCGTTGAGATCGGATTGGAGCGCTTACTCGCTCGCCCGACGACTGAATACAGCACCGAAGAAAAAACGCGCCAGGAAGAGTTGGAACGCAATTTTTCCAAGCAGCGTAGTTAATTAACAATCCATCAAATTAACAACAAACGTAATCAACACTGAAAAACATCAGGCAACCGTCATGAATCCACTTTCCTCTACTCTTCTGCCCGTTACCGTCTTATCCGGTTTTTTGGGTGCCGGTAAAACCACATTGTTAAACCACATTCTGAACAATCGCGAAAACCGCCGCGTCGCGGTTATCGTGAACGATATGAGCGAAGTGAATATCGACTCATCGTTGATCCAAAATCAGGTGGAATTAAATCGTGCTGAAGAAAAACTGGTTGAGATGAGCAATGGCTGTATCTGTTGCACATTGCGTGAAGATTTGCTGGTCGAAGTCAATCGTATGGCCAAAGAGGGGCGCTTTGATTATCTGGTGATTGAATCCACCGGTATTTCTGAACCCTTGCCGATTGCAGAAACCTTTACCTTTGAAGATGAAGACGGCCAGAGCCTCTCGCAAGTCGCACGCTTGGACACCATGGTTACCGTTGTCGATGCCGTGAATTTTCTGAATGATTATTACGATGCGCTCTCTCTGCAAGAAACCGGCGAAAGCCTCGGTGAAGACGATGAACGCAACGTAGCGGATTTGCTCGTCGATCAAATCGAATTTTGCGATGTATTGTTGATAAGCAAAACCGATTTAATTTCACAAGAAAAACTTGCAGAGCTCTATGCAATTTTAACCAAACTGAATCCCGATGCTGAAATTATTCCCGTTGAGCGCGGCAATGTACCGCTCGACAAGGTGCTCAACACCGGAAAATTCAATTTTGAAAAAGCCCAGCAAGCCCCCGGCTGGTTAAAAGAAATGCGCGGTGAACATACACCTGAAACTGAAGAGTACGGTATCAGTAGTTTTTCTTACCATGCGCGCCGCCCATTTCATCCAGAAAAAATTTATGAGTTTTTCTCAAGTCCAGCCGTAAAAGGGAAGTTACTTCGTTCAAAAGGATTTTTTTGGTTGGCATCGCGCCCCCAGTGGGCGGGTCAGTGGAGCCAGGCAGGCGGCATTGCGCAACACGGCGCCGCCGGAATGTTCTGGAAAGCCATTCCCAAAGAGCGTTGGCCAGAAGATGAAGGCCATGTGAATTACATTATGGATAAATGGGTAGAACCCTTTGGCGATATGCGCCAGGAGCTGGTGTTTATCGGCCAAAATATCGATAAAGAATTTGTCACCGCGCAG
>NZ_JBRFPI010000433.1:0-3584 GCF_053579595.1 Cellvibrio sp. | reverse complement strand
GGGCGAGACCCGGCCCGCCGCGACCGCGGCCGGCACCCTGCTCGGCGCATTTCTCGGCAGCGAGGTCGGCAAGTCGCTGGATCGCGCGGACGCCGTGCACGCCAGCCGTGCCCAGTATCAGGCGCTGGAGAAGTTCAGGTTCCAGTTGTGGCTGGCGTGCGAGTATCCAGAAATAGTCTTTATCCGGGCCGCTGATCAGCGCGTAATGATAATTTTCTTTATCCAACTCAAATACAACATATGAGCCATAGAACGGCCCGAAGAAGGACACTTTCAAATAACCAGTATCCGGCGTATCAACAAAGTAGGCTTTGCCCTCGGCTTCTTCCCACGCTTGGTCTTCCTGCGAGTATCCGCGGTTAATGACTTTCACTCCGCCATCATCACGCAGGGTGTAGTTAGCCGTTACATGACTTAAACCGCGTTCAAAACTGTGGTCAAGGCGAGCTATTTCATACCATGTGCCCAGGTAGCGCGGCAGTTCGAATTGCGCTACGGGTTTAATATTTTCCGGCATGCCGGTGCAGCTGGCTAATAGCAGGGTGATACTCAATAAAAAATACTTCATGGCAATGCTCCTGTAAAAATTGAAAATGGGTTTTTCGATTGAATCCCAAGTAAAACCAATTTCAATTTTGGCCTATTGTATTCTGCTTGTCGGTGCGCAGTACCACCGATAAGGCTTAACATACAGAGGATTTTTATTCGTTAGTTTTGTCGATCGTGAAGCGTAAAAACCAATCGTAAATGGACTCGCTTTGGCGGTCATATTTTGAATCACCTTTGCCGATATAACTGTCGTCCCATATTTGGTTGGCAATAACGTGATCACCATTGCTGACTATAGTGACTTTAGGTGTAGGGCTGGTCAGGCATTGTTGCTTGAGAATGTCGATTGTATAAAGCGTGTGGTTTACGGGGACTGTGGAATCTGCATCACCGTGAAATGCCCATATTGGTAGCTGCGTCATGGCTTTGCAAAATTGCGTAATTGCAGTGGGATTCTCGACCGGGCCTCCAGCCGACATAGGGGCAATCGCGGCAAGACGATTGGGATAGAGCAGAGGATAGCGGTAGGTGAAATAGCCGCCCGCACTCATGCCTGTCATATAGATCCGTTGTGGATCCACAGGGTAGGCTGCCAATGCCCATTCAATTAATTGATCAACCTGATGCCACTCATTATCGCCAATGTCCAGACAGCGCTGCGGTTCCAGTACGATAAATGGGCGCGAGTCAGGCCAGCGATTTTCGTCGAATACCCGATAAATATTGGCGCCATATTGCAATGTCAGTAAACGGTTATTAACGGGGGACTGCTGAACAAAATGCTCCCAACCGTGAGCAACAATTAACAGCGGATATTGTTTATGCGGCTCGCTGCCGATATATACAGGTAGATGTTCAAGAAATCCCATAGGCGCACTGGTGCTATCAAAAGGACGCAGGCTGTATTTTTTGGGCGTATTAGTGAATACCCGCACAATGCGATGTTTGGATGCAGCGATCCGGCCGGCGGAATCTTTAACGTCATAGCGAATAAAATAATCTGCTTGTTGATTGGTATTGATTTTATCTAGCCCCGTTGTGCTTATTAGGGATGTTAAATCATTGCCATTTTGGTCTTTCGCGATTGCACCGGCATCCAGGTATGTGCCTCCCAAGGGAATATCTATCACCCGGTCGCCATTGAGTGTGATCAGCGGTGCATCTGTTGCTACCGCGACTACCGGTTGCAGTATGCACTCGCGTGGTAGTGGCGCGGGAACAGATGAGTTGGAGACTACTGGTGGTCGGTTTTCTGAACTGGAGGATCCTCCACCGCAGCCAATGAGCAAAAAAACAAATGCCAACGCTGCAAAAAAAGTCAAATTATCTTTCATCATTTTATACCCATTCATAATGAGCTCAGGCGTTAACTGTTATTTGCTGTAGATCGACAATAGATATCGATTGTAACTACTCAATTCTCTAGCGCAAAATCTTGATGCAGATTGTAACGACCCGATTGCGTATTTTGTTGGGTATTGTCGCGCCAACGGAGGATTAAGTTAATGGTTGGACAATTAACTTCTATACTCTTCCACTCATAATAATTGTGAAGGATTAATAACTATGAAAGCACAGGTACCCGCGCCTCAGGAGCAAACACAGCCATTAGTGCAAGCCCGGCTTTACGCTAAACGAGATGCGCGAGTGGAAGTTGCTCAGGCTAAGGCGCTGCAGGCGTTAGGCGATACAAGTCCACGAGTACGGCAAATGCGCTCGATGCAAGCGCTGATTCAGCGGAAAGTACAATCGCCCGTTAAAAATACCGTGCCACCTGTAGCGAATTTTTTTGCGGGTGATACTGCAATGCAGGCTATGCCGGTGATGCAAATGAAGTGGATTGATGATAGTGGGGGGATCTTACTGTGGGATCAGCTTATTGATGGAGTGCAATGGTATTTCAATAAGGAGAGCGGCAAGATGTTTTATAAAATTGCTAATCCCGAGGCTATAAAGTTGGGCAGCCTGGAGTCTTATCGGGTCTATGAGGGGCAGTCACAAGCCTACGAATTTTGGCAAGCGAACAGTGCGTTGGATCTGGATATTGGCCAGTATCTGGATGCCAGCGTGATAACCCCCGACGAAGCTGTCGCTAAAGAGCTTGCCCCTGCAACTGGTATGGAAGCGCAGGATAAAGGGGCTTACCTGATGGATGCTAAAACCCTCGAAACCGAATGGGGCGATAAATCGTCTGAGCAGCGTGCAGAGACTATGTTGTTAGCAGTTAATAAGTCGCTCACTCAAACGGGTGCGCCAGCTATTACTTATTCATTTGTTGATCTCGATGAGGACTCCTATGGTTCATTCTCTGAATCCAAATGGAACATGGAGCTCAATAGAGCATTGTTTACCAAGGATACAGTCGATTCGGAAACAATGGCACAAGTAGCTGACACCGTATTTCATGAGGCTCGTCACGCAGAGCAATTTTTCCGGATTGCCCGCTTGCTCGCAGGCATGGGATTTGACGTGGGGGAGATACAGCGCAGAATGAGTATGAAGGGCGCGCCAGCCAATGCCGGAATGATTGCAGTGGCACTTTCGACTCCCATGGTTATCAGCGAAGATGGTTTGGATACAGAAGTAATGGAAACACTGCATTGGTATCAAAGTCTTTATGGTGCCAAAGCAAATGACAGGATAAAAGTTATCTTGACGATGAAGGATGTGAAGTTGCAGTTTTATAAACTGCTTGGGCAGATGCAAGTGCTTAAAAGTGAGTTTATGTTGTTGCGTATGGATATTCAAAATGCTCCCTTTGAGAGCGAAATGGAAAAAGAAGAAATTGAGGAGGCCTACCAGCAAATTCTGCTCAAATTAAAAACTGCAACCGAATTAGAAATAAAAAATTTAACTGAAGAGAAAGAAAAACTGGCCGCTAACCTCAAAGATATACCCGCAAAATATAAGCAGTTTGTTGCAGAATTAAAGCAAAAGGGGAAGAGCATTACAGCGCAGCAGCATCAGGTAGAAGAACAAATGAAACTTACTTTTGAAGAGTTTTCGCGTTGGCAAGAGCTATACAAAAATTTGGC
>NZ_JBRFPI010000432.1:0-3586 GCF_053579595.1 Cellvibrio sp. | reverse complement strand
TCACTACCGGGTCTATTCGCAAGTGCAGGATGGTATGTGGTGTTGTGTGGGGTCGGGATTAGAGAGCCATTCAAAATACGCCGAATTTATTTATGCGCGCGATAAAAAATCCAAACACACTCCCGATGTATTCATCAATTTATTTATCCCATCGCAAATGGAATGGAAAGAGCAGGGTATAAGCCTGACACAGACAACGCTCTTTCCCGATGAACCAGCGACGCAAATTGTAATAGATAAATCAGCACGTTTTAGTTTGCATTTGCGTTACCCCAATTGGGTGGAGCAAGGGAAATTGGAATTGCGAGTGAACGGAAAAGCATTAGATGTGAAAAAAAATCCGGGTGACTATATCGCACTGGAACGCCGCTGGAAAAAAGGCGACAAGGTCGAGTTAATACTGCCAATGCACACCGAGTTGGAAAAAATGCCCGATAGTTCCAACTACTACGCAATATTACATGGGCCAATTGTGCTCGCCGCTAAAACCCAACCCTTTGCCAATGAGCAGCTGAGTTATTTTTCCGATGATTCGCGTATGGGGCATATCGCCCAAGGAAAAATGTGTCCACTGGAAGCTGCACCGTTTTTACTGGGCAATAGCCGAGAGTTTATCCAACAATTAAAACCGGTTGCGGGAAAGTCGCTCACGTTTAATGCGTCCGGTTTAATCAATGGTCAGGATCTACAAAGCATCGAGTTAATTCCCTTTTTCCGGTTGCATGAATCGCGTTACGCGATTTATTGGCCGTACACCACAGTCGCCGATTTGGAAAAATCACGCGCTAAAGCCGCTGCTGACGAACACGCACGCATCACATTGCAAGCAAAAACCATTGATCAGGTTGCTCCTGGAGAGCAGCAACCAGAATCAGATCACTTTTACAAAGGCGAGCAAAGTGAGGCGGGAATTTATAACGGCCGTCACTGGCGCCACACCCGCGCCTGGTTTAGCTATGAATTAAACGATAAACAGCAAGAAGCAAAAATCTTGCAGATTACTTATGCAGGAATCGATAGCGGGCGCCGTTTTGAAATCCGGCTGAACGATGTTGTTATCGCCAGGGTACGTTCGCAGGCTAATAGCCAAGAATTTTTTACGGTGGATTATACAATTCCAGCGGATTTGGTAAAAAATGCCAACGGAAAATACACACTAAAATTTGTTGCCGAAACCGGTTCGGTTGCCGGTGGGATTTATGGCGTTAAATTATTGCGTGAGTGATGACTCACTGTTCATGGTTGGCGTAACTTCTGGTGTGTGCGGCAGGTTTTTTTGATAATTGCTTAAAAACGTGGCGTAACTTATTTCTGCTGTCACTTTTTTTAATGCGCTTTCATAGCGTTTTAAAAAAAGGTTGGCGGATTTTTTAGAAAAAACGCTATAAATATCTATATCTTCCCCGGGAATAGGCAGTATACGGATACTAGCTGTTTGGCCTGTGGTGAGGGCTTCATATTCAATGGCGTGACTATCAGGGCTAAAAAAAGCATCAAACCGGCCATTCACAACCAATTGTATTCCGCGTGCTGCAACATCATTACCACTCAATGGCACAAGCGTATTTTTGCTAACGGCAAGCGTAGATGAGTGAAAGCCTCCCTCCCATACTGCAAGCTGTAGTGTGCTTTTCTGTTCAATGTCTTTTGCTGATTTCAGATTGCTGGCACTGGGCACCACAAAGACCGAATTAGTGGTGAAGTAGGGAGTAGAGGGATAGGAAAATATTTTTGTGCGCGCCTCCGTTTTTGCCAAAAACAGTGCTGCATCCAACCGTTGGTGATCAAGCAAAAATACCAGGCGCGAAAGAGGGTAGTGTTTATATTCAACCTCCACTCCCATCTCCTGTGCGATTTTATCGAAGTAAGCCAGTGCCGCGCTGGGTTGCTTCGAGTTTTTAGGAAAAGTATGCGGTGGAAAATCGAAATAGCCGACGGTTAATTTTTCGGGTGCTAGATTATCTGCAAATGCATTCATGCACCAGCAGTGCAGCAATAAGCTGACGATAAAAAATAGCTTAATCGATGTTGGATGTTTGTTCATGAGTGCGGTGCTCTATCTTCCTGCGCTGCATCCTGGGCGTAAGGTAGTTATTTTGTACAGAATGTGAGTGGCCAGATTGTTAGTTAACTGTCGCATCAAGCCTCCTTAACCCTAGCGGCAAATTTGGTGTCCGTCAACGGAGCGATTTAAACCCAGGCACCCGGTACCCGGGGGCTTGCAGCGAGGGAGGGGAGGAAACGAAACCCCCAAGTTTATTGGGGGGAGAAGTGAATTGCGGTTTAGCAGAACTGATTAATGCTGTTGGCGTCGCGCCAAAAGATCTGCCACCGGGTTGGCGGAATTTAATTTTGCGTCAATTAAATCGGCTTGTGCGCGGGTTTGGTGGAGCAATGAAATAAGCATGCGCACTTCATCGTACATTTCGCCGTGGGTTTCATTGCTTAAGCGCCGCCCCATCTCTTGTCCAAGTCGCAATAACTCAGCCAATTCACGCGCGGTCTCGCCTTGCTCATCACGTAAAATATCTTCTCTGGTCATCATATACCTCCGTTAAAAACCACATTCCCTACAGGGGTTTTTACCATGTGTAGTTACAGCCTAGCCCCAATGTGTTTTTTAAACAAAGAGTTAATGTTCATAAACTGAAATGCTTATGATCAAAAAGTTATGAAAAAATAATTTTGTATTTTTTTGTGATCTTCCGCACTTATTCCTTTAAGTGTGGAAGTCAATTTCGCTCAGATTATTTTAATCGCTTACTTTTATATGAATCCAATTCTTTTTCATCTACAACTGGCCAGCCTTCTTTATCCCAGCGGATATTCAGTATTTTGAGTTTCTGCAAATACTTATCTGCGGTTTCATAGGCGTGCAGCACTAAATAGTCTTTGTCATCCCAGCTGTACGCACCGTTATGGCCAAGGCCGACCCAGTTTTTATTGCCTTTGATTAACAAGCTTCCACCGCCGTCATTCATGTCGTTACCGGTTTTATCCAGATAAGGGCCAAGCGCATTTTTAGATCTGCCAACCACTAGATGATAAGTAGAGTTCGCGCCTTTGCAGCAGAGTCCCCATGAGGCAAACAAATAATAGTAATCGCCTTTTTTGAAAATAAATGGCGCCTCAATTTCTCCGGGACCCGCATTGCTGCTGGCGCTTGCGGGCACCTGATCGCGTTTGGCAATGCTGTGCCATTCTTGTGGTTCGGCAGGACGTGTCCAATCATCATTGAGCTTGAATATTTTCAGCCCGCTCCAGAAAGAGCCAAAGCTCATCCAGGCGCTGCCTTGTTCATCCACAATCACGGCGGGGTCAATTGCATTCCACATATCGCGATTGGGCACTGATTGAATCACTATGCCTTTATCTTCCCAGCGGTAATCCGGCGATTTGGGATTTAAGGTTTTATTAACGGTTACGCCAATCGCCGAAGTATTTTTACCGAAGGCGGAAACCGAGTAATACAAATAAAACTGGTTGTTGCGCTGAATGATATCGGGCGCCCAAAGGTGGCCGTTAAAACCGGGCGCTACCGATTTTGCCCAGGTAGGTTCAGTGGCAAAGGCGCGATCTGATAGCT
>NZ_JBRFPI010000431.1:0-3589 GCF_053579595.1 Cellvibrio sp. | reverse complement strand
AGCGAATTACCGAGCCTGCTTGTACTGGCTGTGGGAATACCACGAGTACGTCGGCTGCATCGCCATCGCCACACAGAGTGTTGGGGATGTAGCCGTAGTTGCAAGGGTAGTACATGGCGGTACTCACCAGACGGTCAACAAACAGCGCATTGCTGTCTTTGTCGATCTCGTACTTGATACCGGAATTCATGGGGATTTCGATAACTACGTTAAAGTCATCGGGCAGGCTTTTGCCCGCAGGGACAAGTTCAAAACTCATGATGCGTTCCTGACGTCTATTGATTGAAAACTAATGGATTGAAACGGGTTAATCGGTGCAACCGGATGGAGCAAGAATTCTTTGAGCTAATAGGCGGCGGATTCTACCACAACAAAAAGGCGACGATAGCGGTGACCACCAGGGTAGCGGCCATCAGTGCCAACCATGCGTTGCGACGGCCGTTGCTCAGGCTGGGTTCGATGCGGTTGCCGGGCGAAGTGGGGCGGGTTTTCCAGCGCTTGGGTTCGCTGCTGGGTAGTTTGCGCTCAACTGGTTTGCTCAGCTCATCGATCGGTTTGCGGATGCGGGTTTTGCTGTCTTCGAGGTCGGGTGCGACTATGCGGAATGTGTAGACATCCAGGCGTAAGCGGTCGCCATTGTTAGCGGTGGCGTTGTCGATACGCAATTCATTGAGGAAAGTGCCATTGGCGGAGCCGAGGTCTTTGATGCGCAGATGGTTGCCTTCGATGCTGATTTCGGTGTGGCGGCGCGATAAATGGGTGCCCGGGATCACAATGTCGCACTGATTGCCGCGCCCTATCACCGTGCCGCGCTCCGGCAGCAATATAAAATGCTTACCCGCCAGCCAACTGCTATCGGAGACGAGCCGCCAGGGGGCGCTGTAGGTGTCTTTGGCTTTATCGGGCAGGCTGCGGGGGTCGAGTACGATAATGTCGCTGTTGCCGATTTTGATAATATCGCCGGGCAGGATCTCTTTCTGGGTTACGCGCTGGCCGTTGATGAAACAGCCGCTGGTGCTGTTGTTATCTTTGAGAAAGTATTTGGTATTTTCCTGAATAACCTTGGCGTGCAGTGGGTCTACGCCATCTTCGTCAATGATTAAGTGGTTGTCTGCTGCTCTACCAATAGAGAAGAGTTTTTCGACGACCCACAGGGGCGGGCGTCGATTGTCCTTAAAATGGAGTTTGAGCATGGCAGATTCCGTATTTTGTCGTCTGAATCGTTATTTGTGCTGCTATCTACCCTGAAACTGCGGATTTTGACGCCGATCCTGTGATCTGAATGACCTTATCATCGAATTCTATTAACTCATACCCTAAAGGGCAATCAAATGGCTGATATTCCTGAGCACATAATTCCTCATGCTCCCCCCCAACCAAAAAATAAAGTAGTTATTCACTACTGCAATATGTGCCGGTGGATGCTGCGCTCCGCCTGGCTTGCCCAAGAGCTATTGAGTACCTTTGATGGTGAGTTGGACGAAGTGGCGCTACATCCGGGGACCGGTGGAATATTCCATGTGTGGCTCAACGACCAGTTGATCTGGGACCGGGTTAGCGATGGCGGCTTTCCGGAAGCCAAGGAACTAAAGCAGCGGGTGCGCGATCTACTCTGCCCCGAGCGCTCGCTTGGGCACAGTGATGGCCATACGAAAAAGGCAGACTGACTTTTGTAACAAATCGTTTCTAGCGCTCTGAGTTGATGGCCTTTTTACTGTTTTAAAAAGGGGTGGCTGGCATAATGGCGCCACCCTTCTGGCCGATGCACCACTGGCACGCCCTTATGCAGGTCCTGTCGCTCAGGGAAACTTCACCAACCGGATTTTTTCATGCAGACACTTTCACGCTTTTATCTGTCGCTCAGTCGAATTTACCGCGCGCTCGTTATCAATCGTCCTTACCACGTGCTGACAACACTGGTGTTGCTCACCATAGTTGCTGCGTTTGGTATGACCAATTTCAAATTGGATGCATCCGCTGATTCGCTCACGCTCGAACACGATACCTCCATCGATTACTTGCGCGAAATTTCCAAGCGCTACCAAAGCGGTGATTTTCTGGTGCTCACTTATGCACCCAAAGCCGATATGTTTTCCGATGAGTCGATCAATACGCTCAAACAATTGCGCGATGAACTGGCGAGCGTTGATGGTGTGGCCAGCGTCTACTCCATGATCGATGTGCCGCTGCTCTACAGTCCTATGCGCCCTTTGGCTGAGCAAAAAGAATCCACGCGCACCTTGCTGACACCCGGTGTTGATCGTGCGATGGTCAAGCAGGAATTTTTAACCAGCCCGATTTATCGCGATATGTTGTTGAGCCCTGATGGGACGACATCGGCAATTCTGCTCAACTTAAAAGTGAACAACCAATATATCCAAATGGCGCGCCACCGCGATGCGCTGCGTCTAAAGCGCGATAAAGAAGGGCTTAGTGCAGCAGAGGAAAAAGAATTAATTCAGGTGTCGGCTGAGTTTCTGGATTATCGCACTGCCACAGCTGCACATGACGCGGCGCGCGTGGAAATTGTGCGCGGCATAGTCGCGAAATATCAGGATCGAGCCCAGATTTTTCTCGGCGGTGTGAGCATGATCACCACCGATATGATCGCCTATATTAAAAGCGATCTGGTGGTGTTTGGCGGCGCATTGATTGCGTTCATTATTTTTATGTTGGCATTTTTATTCCGTCAATGGCGGTTCGTGGTGCTGCCGCTCGCTACCTGCTTAATGTCAGTGACGTTGATGCTCGGTTGGTTGAGCTGGATTGATTGGCGGCTCACTGTTATCTCCTCGAATTTCGTTGCGCTCTTATTAATAATGGTGTTTGCATTCACGATTTATGTGGTGGTGCGCTATCGCGAAATTCATGCGATTGATCCCGATATGGATCAAGCCGATTTAGTGCTGCAAACCGTGCGCGATATGGCGGTGCCCTGCCTGTATTCGGCATTGACCACGATCGTTGCTTTTATGTCGTTGGTGATGAGCGGTATTCGCCCGGTAATAGACTTTGGTTGGATGATGACCATTGGTCTGGTGGTGGGCTTTATTTTGGTATTTGTGGTACTGCCTGCAGGCCTGATGATTCTCCCCAAAGGGGAGCCCAAAGATCGTGGTGATAACTCAGCAGCACTTACCGTGCGTTTTTCCAAGCTGGCAGAACTTCATGGTGGAAAAATTTTATTGCTCGCACTGGTGGCTCTGCTGGTGAGCGCTTGGGGGATTACCAGACTCGAGGTGGAAAACCGTTTTGTAGATTATTTTAAAAGTGACAGTGAAATCCATCAGGGTTTGAGTGTGATTGATCGCCAACTCGGAGGCACAGTCACGCTAGACATTATTCTCGATGCCGATAAGAACACACTGGAGGTTGTTGAGTCAGAGGCGAGTGATGAAGAAGATCCTTTCGCAGAAGAGGGTGGCGGTCAGGCAGGCGTAGATGAGTTTGCCGACGAAGAAGATCCCTTTGCCGAGGCGGGCGATGAAGATGCTTTTGCCGATGATGCCAGCACTCCCACCATAGCCCCAAGTTATTGGTTTAGTGTGGCCGGGTTGGATCAAATCAAGCAGCTGCACACGTATTTAGA
>NZ_JBRFPI010000430.1:0-3604 GCF_053579595.1 Cellvibrio sp. | reverse complement strand
TATATCTTCTTCAATAATGCCGGCCAACTCTATGCTGTGGATGCACGCACAGGGACTACCCTGTGGACCCAATCCATCGCGGGCATACACAATTTTAGTGTGTACAACCCGCCCGCTTACGCCGACGGGATTGTCTATGTGCAAACCGGCGGTCATGCCGATGCCTTTCTCTGGGCATTTAATAGTGCTGATGGCCGCTTGTTATTCAAAACCCAGTTAGAAGACCAATGGAGCAATCACTATGCTCCGACTATTGTGGACAACATTGTCTATATCGGGGGTGGCTATTATGGCGGCATGTACGCTATCGACGCCAAAACCGGCGTGCAAAAATGGTGGCAAACCCTTAACCAAACCGACCAGTTTACCCCCGCCGTCAGCGGTGATTATGCCATCGCCTACACCAGCGGTTATTCATCCCGATTGACCGTCGCCAATAAAACCTCGGGCAATGTGGCGTTTGAAATTGACGACCCGGATGCACAACACTGGGGCGGAGGCATGAATCTGGCGCCGGTGGTCGCGGGCGACCTGGTACTTGCCAATCACGCCGGCCGGATAGTGACGTTTAATCTACCCAGTAAAACCCGTGTTTGGCAGTTGAAAGCGGAATTTAGCGGCGATCCTGTGATCAGGGGCGAGCATTTCTACATAATCAACAATACCGCCATTGAAATGCGCAAACTGAGCGATGGCAGTCTGGTATCCAGCATCCCGGGTGCAGCTACCTTTACCAGTAACCTGGTGCTCACCAACAATTTGTTGTTTGTCAGCGATGACCAGAATACCTACGCTTATCAAGTGGATAGCGGCGCTCTGGCGTGGACCCTCAACGGTGTCAAAGGCAAGCTGCTGGCAGCGGAAGGTGCACTGGTTGTATTTGGCAGCACGGGCATTGTCACGCTCGATCTGGAGGGTGACATAGATAGCGACGGCCTGCCCGACTGGTGGGAAAAGCGCCTTAAAAAGAACGTCAATGCCACCGGCGATAGCGACAATGACGGCTTGACCGGCCTGCAGGAATTCGCGCTGATGACTAACCCCAATCTGGCGGATACCGATAGCGACGGCCTGACCGATGGCGAAGAAGTCACCGCCAAGACCGCCCCGTTGATTGCCGATAGCGACGCTGATGGCCTACTCGATGGCGCTGAGGTAAAAATCCACAAAAGCGCCCCCGATAAGGCTGATTCGGATGAAGATGGCCTCACCGATGGCGAAGAAGTAGCGGCCGGACTCAATCCAACCGACAGTGCCGACGCCCTGCAAGACAGCGATGGCGATGGCTACTCCAACCTCCATGAAGTACGCGCCAACACCAGTATCAGCGACGCCAACCAACGGCCCGAGATAACAAACTGGTCCATGCCCGGCGGCAACAGCATGGGCAACAATTACATTCCCCTGCTGTTAGACGTGAGTAAATTCAGCGAGCGCTGGAGTAAAACCAGCCCGGTTTCACTCACCACTGCACCTGTCGCCACCAGCGAGCGTCTTTTAGCGCGCATCAACAACCAATATCAAGTGTGGGATACGGGTACAGGGCAAGAGACCTGGGTCACCGCTATTACCAACAATGGCCTCTCGCTACCCGCCAGCAGTGGTGACAAGCTGGTTTTCTTGTCCCAGAACACCAACAGCGGTACCAACCTCCAGATATTGAACGACAACTCCGGTGCCAGCCTGCTTAACAAAGAACTTAGCTCGGCCGGGTATCTCTCAGTCAACCAACCACTGGTGCGTGGCAATACACTCTATTTGGCCAATTCCAGCCGCAGCTTTAAGGCCTACAACCTGGATACTGGCGATCTGCTCTGGACCAGCGGTTTAAGCAATGGCTTTATCGCTACCGACTGGCGCCCTCTGGTATCGGCTAAACATCTGGTGGGGCTGAGCAACAATACCCTGGTGGTTTACTCCGCACAGGACGGCACCCTGCTCAGAAACATCAGCCTGCCCGCTAATAGCTATTTGCAGACCACAATGCTCGGTAGCCGCGACAATATCCTGATGCAACTGGGCGGCACCCAAATGGCCAGCGTCAGCCTCACCGATGGTAGCAATCAGTGGATCAACACCAGTTGCAACAACGCCAAACTCGCGCTGGGCAATGGCAAAGTCTACGCACTGACCGAGCAGAAACTCTGTGTGCTCGACGAGCAAACCGGCCGCTTGCTGTGGGAAATGCCCGTCAGCAATAGCTGGCAGGGATCCAATCCGGTACTGACCGCCAACCATCTCTTTTACTCGGATAGCGCCACTACCTATGCCATCGACCTGCGCACCCGGCAGGTGAGCTGGTCGATTAACAAACCCGCCCGTTATCTGGCGATGGATGATAATGGCACTTTGTTTATTCAGGATAGTTTTGCGCTTACCGCCATCGACACACTGGGCGATACCGATGCCGATGGCATTTTGCAGTGGTGGGAGCGCCGCTACGGGGGCAACCTGCAGGCCAATGCTGATGAAGATGCCGACGGCCTGACCAATCTCGATGAATTTACGGCCAAAACCAGCCCGCTGCTGGCCGATACCGACGGCGACGGTCTCAACGACGGACTGGAGGTTAACACCCATCAAACCAGCCCCATCAATAGCGACACGGATAACGACGGGCTGAGCGACAGCATCGAGGTAAACACCCATGCAACCAACCCGCGGCTGGGCGATAGCGACAGCGATGGTATGGACGATAGCCTGGAACTGGACTTTGGCTTGAACCCGAATGCCAACGACGCTGCCGCCGATGCCGATAGCGATGGCTTCAACAACCGCGATGAAATCTACGCCGGCACGCTGCCCAATAGCGCCGCCAGCAAACCAACGCCGACGGATTGGGTGCCACGCCAGGGTAACGCAGCCCACAACGCCTTCCAGCCCTACCGTGTCAACGCCGCCAACTTCAACCTGCGCTGGAGCAAAAGCTTCAACCAATACCTGAAACCCATGGCCACGGGTAGCAAAAGCGCATTCCTGATTTATGGCGATAAAAACCTGGTATCGCTCAACGCTATCGACGGCACCAGCCAATGGCAACAAAACCTGGGGGATAACAACCGCGCCCCGGGGGTAGCCTATATGGATGAGAAGGTGATCCTCAGCACTAATGCGCCTAACGCCCTGCAAGCATTCGCGGCGGATACAGGAGCTTCCCTGTTCAGCGCTAGCTTCAGCAGTTACAACTCGGCGGATTACACCCCCAGCCTGTTCGGCAATCGCGCTTACACCAGCCTGGGCTATAGCAGCGGCATAGTCGCCAAAGACCTGGCTAGCGGCGCCACCCTCTGGAGCACCGCCAATCTACAAAGTACGCGCGATATTGCGGTCAATGATGCCTATGTGTTTGCGGTGAGCAACCGCAGCCTGGTGGCCCTGGATCGCGCCACTGGCAGTGAGGCGTTCAGGATCGACATCCAGGGTACCAGCGCTGACCACCCGGTATTGGGCACCCGCAACAACTTGTTGTTGGAGGAGCCGGCTGCATCCGGCCAATTATTGGTCAACTACAGTATTGCCAAGCGCAGCTTGACCTGGAGCAAGTTCACCGGGCAGATCACCGGGCATCCAGTCGCGGGCAATGGGCGTGACTATTTCATCAATA
>NZ_JBRFPI010000429.1:0-3607 GCF_053579595.1 Cellvibrio sp. | reverse complement strand
GCTTTGAAATTATGTTCTGCGTGCAAACGCCATTGCAGGCCTTCTACTTTAACTTCGTATTCGTGATTGCCATCAACGGCGACTATTTCGCCATCCAGTTGATTGATCTCACCAATAAACTTGGCGACAAATAAATTGGCGGGCTGTTCGTAAATTTCACGCGGCGTACCCAGTTGCTGCACCTTGCCCTTGTTCATCACCACCACGCGATCCGACATGGACAGCGCTTCTTCCTGATCGTGAGTCACGTACACAAAGGTGATGCCGAGTTTGCGTTGCAGGCGTTTAAGTTCGATCTGCATTTGCTGACGCAATTTGTAATCGAGCGCGGAGAGGGATTCATCGAGCAGCAACAACTTGGGGCGATTCACTACCGCGCGCGCAATCGCCACACGCTGCTGCTGGCCACCGGAGAGCTGCGCCGGTTTGCGTTGGGCAAACTCGCCCAAGCGCACCATTTCCAACGCTTCAGTCACGCGCGGCGCAATTTCTTCTTTCGCTACACCGCTCATGCGCAAACCGAAAGCGACGTTATCAAACACCGTCATGTGCGGAAACAAGGCGTAACTTTGGAAAACGGTATTGATCGGGCGTTTTTCGGCGGGCACCTGACCAATATCCTGGCCATCCAGGTGGATGCTACCGGTATCGGTATCTTCCAACCCGGCGATCATTCTGAGCACAGTGGTTTTGCCGCAGCCAGAGGGGCCTAACAAGGTGAAAAACTCACCGTCAAAGATAGTGAGGTCAAAATTATCGAGAACTCGGTTACTGCCATACGTCTTGGACAGATTATTGAGATTTAGCAGGGCGCGCGGTTCATTCACCTCGACAGAGCTCCTCTGGTTAATTAGCAAGGGATCAGTAGTCACGTGCAGGCGCGCTCGGGACGGTTCAGGTTAGCAAAACAGCAAAATATTAAGATGCGAACCTACGCAAAAGAGAGGCCATTCTACTCAAATGAGCAGCTAAAAATCCAGCATTCAGCGGCGCAAAAAACAGCCTGTATAAACCCGCTAAGCCTATGGATTTAAAGCAAAAAATATTCAGGCAAGCAAACCGCCCAAAACAAATCGGCCCCAGTGCGGGGCCGATAGCGGAAATAAGCGATTAGATAGGGCGACCACCGTAGTCAGGGGTCGGCTTTTTTGGTGGATCAGCGGTGACATTAGCCGGCACTTCATTGATCTTTCCTCCACGCGCGAGGAAAGCGGCAATTTGCGCTTCCAGCTCGTCGCGCGCTTTCTGGCGCGAGGCAATGCTGAAATCTTCCAGTGCTTCAGACTCAACCACCTTGGCGGCAGGACTGGCATAGCTCACTTCATCACTATCGAGCGCCTCATCCACCTCATCGGCGTCTTCTTCCCCCTCTACGCCAGTGTCTTCTAATTCTTCGTCGTTAATGGGGTCTTCATCAGTCATAATGTCACCTGAAAACTTGTACAATGTGAGTTCTTAGTATTTTCATCCCAACCAAAGCCTAGCTTATTTCGCCGAAGGCTCCGGCTAATTTATAGCGCAGACTCTTTTAAACGTCATGATCATTGGTGATGAATTTTTAGGCTTTTTTTATCTTAGCGGGAGCCTTTGCGGCGGATTTTAGTTATTAACCATTAGCAAGTCTAGCGCTTGCCGCAAGCGTGAAAAAAAGTTACAGCAAAGTTTCTTCCACTGCCGGATCTTTGCTCATCCAATACGCATTAATAGATTATTTATCAATCCTTATGAACTTCAAACGACTCGCAAAACATTTTCCAGAGCTGGCCGAACTACCCCCCGCCGAACAACAAGCATT
This sequence comes from Cellvibrio sp., assembly GCF_053579595.1. NCBI lineage: Bacteria > Pseudomonadati > Pseudomonadota > Gammaproteobacteria > Cellvibrionales > Cellvibrionaceae > Cellvibrio > Cellvibrio sp. Next base: position 1,812 of record NZ_JBRFPI010000429.1, on the reverse strand, counting down.
GCTCACCCAAGCTTATCAACATGCATTTGCCGCTGAACACAAAATGAAAATCTGGCGCAGCAACTTGTTGAGCGCACTGCTCATGGCCGGCCTGTGTTTTTTATTTGTGCTGGTGCTGCGGCCGGCTCTAGGCATGTCGCAACAAACCAGTGCAATTGTATTAATGCTAATTGCATTTCCGCTGTATTTTTTTATCCAGCAGCGCCGTTTTATTAACCAATTGCGCCGCAGCTTGCAAAACAAATTGCCATAAAAAAACGCCACTACAAGGGTGGCGTTTTTCGTTCGCAGCAATGGATTATTGCCACGTTGTACCGATCAATTAAACAGCATCAGAGCCGGTTTCACCGGTGCGGATGCGAATAATTTCGTCAAGCGGAGCGATGAAGATTTTACCATCGCCAATTTTCCCGGTTTGTGCTGCTTTGGTAATAGCTTCTACTGCCTGCTCAACCATTGAATCGTCAACCGCCAATTCAATTTTTACTTTCGGCAGAAAATCTACAACATATTCAGCACCGCGATAAAGTTCAGTGTGACCTTTTTGACGACCGAAGCCTTTTACTTCAGTTACAGTCATACCTTGAACACCAACGTCTGACAATGCAGTGCGCACGTCGTCGAGTTTGAACGGTTTTACAACAGCGGTAATCAGTTTCATTATTAATTCCTTTGCTGGAGTCTTGTGAATGCTGGTGCCGGAATGCCCATATCATCTTATGATGAGCCTGAGCCCGGAAACTTGCGGTAAAGATACACCCAAGCTTCGCACATCAACAACAACTTTATAGCAGGTAAGGTGTTTACTCGCTGCCGCAGGCGCAGCAGCGAGCCGTTTTCATTACTTGGAGCGGGTGAATTCAGGATAGGCTTCCATACCGCACTCGGCGATATCCACACCCTCAAATTCTTCCTCTTCCGATACACGAATTCCAATAACCAGCTTGATAACAAACCAAACCACCAAGCTAGCGCCGAATACCCATGCGAAGATAATCGCGGCACCCGCCAATTGACCCAAGAAGGTAGTACCTTCTGCGGTAAAAGGAACAACCAACAAACCAAACAAACCAGCTGCGCCGTGAACAGAAATAGCGCCAACCGGATCATCAATACGCAGCTTGTCCAAACCAAGAATTGAGAAGACTACCAGCACACCAGCCACCGCACCAATAATTACAGAAGCAAGAGCGCTCGGAGTATCAGGGCTGGCAGTGATCGCGACGAGACCAGCCAGAGCACCGTTGAGAATCATGGTCAAGTCAGCCTTACCAAATAACAGACGAGCTACAATCAATGAACCCAACAAGCCGCCGGCAGCTGCCGCATTGGTATTGAGGAAAACCATAGCAACAGTGTTCGCATTAGCGATATCGCCCAACTTCAATACGGAACCACCGTTAAAACCAAACCAGCCGAACCACAGAATCAGCATACCTAAAGTAGCCATTGGCAGGTTGGCACCGGTGATTGCATTAATTTCACCATTTGGACCATATTTACCTTTACGCGCGCCCAGCAAAAGCACGCCTGCCAAAGCAGCTGCAGCGCCAGCCATATGCACAATGCCTGAACCAGCAAAGTCTTTGAAACCGAATTGATCATCGATATTCAAGCCGAATGCGCCTTCAGCACCCCAAGTCCATGAGCCCTCAACAGGATAGATAACAGCTGTCATCACAACGGCAAACAGCAGGAAAGCCCAAAGCTTCATGCGCTCTGCTACTGCACCAGAGACAATCGACATGCAGGTAGCAACAAACACCACCTGGAAGAAGAAGTCAGAAGCACCTGAGTAAATCGAGCCGCCGG
>NZ_JBRFPI010000428.1:0-3620 GCF_053579595.1 Cellvibrio sp. | reverse complement strand
AAACGTCGCAGCGGCGAAGCCTACATCACCCATCCCCTCGCGGTTGCCGATATCCTCGCCACCATGCATATGGACCATCAAAGCCTGATGGCCGCCATGCTGCACGATGTGATTGAAGATACGGGCATCAGCAAAAAAGCCATCGCTGGCCAATTTGGCGATTCGGTAGCGGATTTGGTAGACGGTGTATCCAAGCTCACCCAGATTGAATTTGAATCCCACGCCGAGAAGCAGGCCGAAAACTTCCAGAAGATGGCACTGGCCATGGCCAATGATCTGCGCGTGATTCTGGTCAAACTCGCTGACCGTCTCCACAATATGCGCACTCTTGGCGCTATGCCGCCCGATAAAAAGCGCCGTATTGCCAAAGAAACCCTCGAAATCTACGCCCCTATTGCCCATCGCCTGGGGATGAACGAGGTGCGTCTGGAGCTGGAAGATCGCAGCTTCTACTGCATGTATCCCCTGCGCGCAACGCGCTTGCAAGCCGCGCTCAAAACCGCGCGCGGCAATCGCAAAGAGTTGGTGGAGCAGATTCAGACTTCCTTCGAAAAGCGTCTTGCCAAAGAGAATATCAACTCGATTGTCATTGGCCGCGAGAAGCATTTGTTCAGCATCTACGAAAAGATGCGCCAGAAGAAAAAGTTCTTCAAAGAAATTATGGATGTCTATGCGTTCCGCATCGTAGTGGATACGGTAGACACCTGTTACCGCGTACTCGGTGTGGTACACAACCTTTATAAACCGGTGACCAGCGAGTTTAAAGATTACATCGCTATCCCTAAAACCAACGGCTACCAATCACTGCATACCGTATTGGTAGGTATGCACGGCGTGCCTATTGAGGTGCAGATTCGCACCAAAGAGATGGATGAAATGGCCAACAGCGGTATCGCTGCCCATTTCCTCTACAAGTCCAATAGCGATGAACCCATTAACGCCAGCCACAGCCGCGCGCGCCAATGGGTGCAAGGGCTGTTGGAAATGCAGAAAAACGCCGGCAACTCGCTCGAATTTATCGAAAACGTCAAGATCGATCTCTTTCCCGACGAGGTGTATGTGTTTACCCCCAAGGGCAAGATTGTCGAGTTGCCTACCGGTGCGACGCCCGTCGATTTTGCCTATGCCGTGCACACCGATGTGGGCAATACCTGCGTCGCCTGCCGCATCAACGAGCGCATGGCGCCCTTATCGCAGCCGCTTTTGAGTGGCCAAAAAGTGGCGATCATCACCGCGCAGGGCGCACAGCCCAATCCGAATTGGCTTAATTTTGCGGTATCGGCCAAAGCGCGCTCGGCGATCCGCCACTACCTCAAGCACCAGCGTCATCATCAGTCCGTCACTCTTGGTAAACGAATGCTAAGCCGCGCGCTGGCAGAAAATCACATCGATCTGGAACATCTGGGTGATGAACAGCAGCACAAACTGCTGATGGGCGCACAGGTGGACTCCATGGACAAGCTCTACGAAGAGATTGGCCTGGGTAACAAAGTGGTTTACTCGCTGGTCAAGTTGCTACAACCAGATGCTGATGTGAAAGGTCGCTCGGGGTCGCTCAACTCGGCGATTACCATCGATTCCGCTGAAGGCATGATGATCAGTTTCGCGCGCTGTTGCCGCCCGATTCCGGGTGATCCGATTATCGGCCACGTCAGCTCCGGCAAAGGGTTAGTGATCCATCAAGACACCTGCCGCAATATCGCCGAGATCCGCAACTATCCCGACAAAATCAGCCAGGTGAACTGGGCTGCAACGGTAAGCGGCGAGTTTTTGGTGGATGTGCGTGTCGAGGTGGAAAGTGACCGCGGCATTATCGCAACACTTGCTACGCGTATTACTGAACAGGGTGCGAGTATCGAGCACATCAATGTCCATGAGCGCGATGCGCATAACAGCGTGATCCACTTGTGTATTGGCGTGCATAATCGAATCCATCTCGCCAATATCATGCGCCGCATCCGCAACCTGAGTTTTGTGATTCGGGTGAATCGCAGTAAAAACTAGCAATAATCCTCTATACTCTCGCTCTTCCCTCTTTTGAAAAAACCAATAAAGGTTCTCCTATGACCAATAAAGCTATTATTCACAGCGACAACGCCCCCGCCGCCATAGGCACCTATTCCCAGGCGGTGAAGGTAAACAACACGGTTTATCTCTCTGGCCAAATCCCACTCGACCCTAAAACCATGCAATTGGTTGATGGTGATTTTGCTGCGCAAGCGCATCAAGTATTCAAAAATCTCGCAGCTGTATGTGAAGCTGCTGGTGGTGGCTTGAAAGATATAGTCAAACTCAACATCTACCTTACTGATCTCGCCAACTTCCCGATTGTGAATGAAGTGATGGGGCAGTATTTCCAGCAACCATATCCAGCGCGTGCTGCCGTAGGCATCAACCAATTACCTCGCGCTTCGCTGATTGAGGCCGATGGGGTAATGGTTATTTAAATCTTTATTCTTTTTTTTGCTAATAAAAATGCCCGATTCGTCGGGTATTTTTTTGTTTAAAAAACGTGAATGGTCGCTTAAAACTTGTTGAAGCAATTGATGTGAATTATTGTAGTGATGCAGTTGAGTGCGGATTTTTAAATCACCATTGTCAATTGCATATATAAAAATTAAGCAGGCGAATGCCAGGGTTAAAAGGATGCTATATGAAGCTATTTGTAAATTTACTGCTAGTAATTTGTTTGGCTATGTTCTCATCTGTCGCCTTATCAGTGACACGTCTTACTACTGAAGATTTTTCCCAACTACCGGATGTCAGCCGTTTAGTGTTGTCGCCTGACGGAAAAAAACTAGCATCCACAATTCGGATTAACGTAGGCCAAACCCAGGGCGTTGCTGTACAAGTAATGGACTTGGACACCCAAAAAAACAAAATTGTTTTGTTTACCGATAACACAGAATACTTTTTTAACTGGATCAGTTGGAAAGACAATAAAACGCTGATGGCGGCGGTTTTCACTCCATCTGAGCGCGACACCCAAATAATAATGCAGACTGTTAGATTTAAAACTCGTGACCATGATTTGATTTTAATTGACACACAGGCAGATAAAATCATCAGGCCAGTAAGCAGTAAATTTCTCAAACGTTACAAAATACGCCCTTCAGTGCGCAACTGGATAGTTGATAGTCTACCTGATGATCCCGATCACATACTGATGGAGTTCCCAGGTGTTGATCGGGGGTTTATGAATGACGCGGTCGTTTATAAGTTCAATATCAAAACGCAACAAGCTACGCTTTATCAAGAAACAAAAAGCAATGTTAGCTACTGGCTGACAGATCAGCAGCATCGCGTGCGCATAGGTCAGCACTACAAAAATGGTGAAGTCACTATTATGGAAAAAAGTGCAGACTCTAATAAGTGGCGAGAACTATGGACATATAAAGTTTTCTCCGAGCAACAAGTGAATGTCTTGGGTTTTGGTTTGAATGCCGATGAATTATACATTCGTGCTTATCACGATAAACGTCAGGCAATTTTTAAAGTCAACTTGAAAGATCCAGAACTGAAGCGCGAACTGGTTATCGCGGATTCAAAATATGATATTAAAGGCCAGCTGATTTATTCGTCTGGCACTAAAAAAGTAGTTGGCGTGAGCTCCATGGAGG
>NZ_JBRFPI010000427.1:0-3645 GCF_053579595.1 Cellvibrio sp. | reverse complement strand
ATGCCCGGTGTTTTTTTTGCCATGCTCGGGCCTAATGGAGCGGGTAAATCCACTACTATTGGTATCATTAGCTCATTGGTGCGCAAAACCTCAGGTACCGTTGAGGTGTTTGGCAAAAATATTGATACCGATTTTTCCATCGCCAAAAAATATCTGGGTGTAGTTCCCCAAGAATTTAATTTCAGTATGTTTGAAAAGGTGGAAGACATAGTGCTGCAGCAAGCGGGCTATTATGGCTTGCCCCGTAAGCAAGCATTAGTACAAACCGAGAAATATTTAAAACAATTGAGCCTGTGGGATAAACGCCACACACCTGCGCGTATGTTGTCGGGTGGTATGAAGCGGCGCTTGATGATTGCGCGCGCGTTAGTGCATGAGCCGCAATTGCTGATCCTTGATGAGCCAACCGCCGGTGTTGATATAGAGCTGCGCCGTTCCATGTGGGAATTTTTGCGCGAGATTAATGCAGCAGGCACAACCATCATCCTCACCACTCATTATTTGGAAGAAGCCGAAAGCCTGTGTCGCAATGTGGCCATTATCGATCAGGGTGTGATTGTCAAAAACACCAGTGTTAAAAGTTTATTGCAGCAGCTGAATAAAGAGACTTTTATTTTTGATGTCTCAGGCAATTTGCAGTCGCTGCCACATTTAAATGGTCATCGTGTTGCGCAAATTGATGAGCACTCATTTGAGGTAGAGGTAGATAAGGGGCAGTCGCTCAATGCAGTGTTTACGCAACTAACTGCCCAAGGGTACGAAGTTGTCAGTATGCGTAACAAATCCAACCGTCTGGAGGAGTTGTTTGTTGCAATGGTCAATGCCAATAAAGATCTGGCAGTCGCTGGAAAAAAAGAGGTGCAATCATGAGTTTACAAGAACAGTGGATTGCGTTTCTTACCATTCTGCATAAGGAAATAAAGCGGTTTACCCGAATCTGGATTCAAACATTGCTGCCACCTGCAATTACCATGATTTTGTATTTTGTTATTTTTGGTAAGTTAATTGGCAGCCGCATTGGTGATATGAGTGGTTTCAGTTATATCGAGTTTGTCGCACCCGGTTTGATTATGATGGCGGTAATTACTAACGCCTACGCTAATGTATCCTCTTCATTTTTCAGTGCAAAATTCCAACGGAGTATTGAAGAGTTGCTCGTCTCACCAACACCTAATTACATTATTTTGCTTGGCTATGTTATGGGTGGTGTTGCACGTGGCGTCGCTGTAGGTTTGATTGTCACTGTGATGTCGCTATTTTTTGCGGATTTGCATGTGCATCATTGGTTTACCACTATATTTATTGTGTTTATGACTTCGGTGTTGTTTTCTATCGCCGGCTTTATCAATGCAATTTATGCTAATACGTTTGATGATGTATCTATCATTCCCACCTTTGTGTTGACTCCGTTAACGTATTTTGGCGGTGTCTTTTATTCCATCAATTTGTTGCCCGAGTTTTGGCAGCATGTTTCAGTGTTCAATCCTATTTTGCATATGGTGAACGCATTTCGTTATGGCATGTTGGGAATTACTGATTTAAATATCGGCATGGCATTGGTGGGGCTTACGGTATTTGTCGTAGTGCTGTTTATAATAGCTTTGCATTTATTAAAAACCGGAAAGCGCCTGCGCGCTTGATCTGGTGTCGTTGAAAATTATTAGGCTCTGTTATGAATCATAATCCGCTTGGCCGCCAAACTGACTATGTCTCTGTTTATGCCCCACATTTGTTGTTTCCTATTCCTCGTGCCGAATCGCGTGCGCTATTGGGATTAGGTGATACATTACCCTTCTATGGTGTGGATATTTGGACGGGCTATGAATTGTCCTGGTTGGACGAATTGGGCAAGCCCGTCGTTGCTATTGCAGAGTTCTTTATTCCCTGTACCAGTGAATTTATTGTGGAGTCTAAATCCTTCAAGCTCTATTTAAATTCATTAAACCAAACTCGCTTCGAGAGTGTTGCTGAGGTAGAGGCCTTAATCGCGAAAGATCTTTCACGGATTACCGGCGCGGATGTTCGGGTGAGCGTGATTCCAATATCTGCATCGGTACACTCAGCATTACATCTGGCAGAAATAGCAGAGGTAAACGGGGAGTTGTTGGATGATTTGACCGTGGTTGTAGATGCCTATCATCCTGCGCCTGAATTGCTTACTACAGAGATGGTAGCGGCAGATGAGTGCCTGGTGAGTCATCTTTTAAAAACCAACTGCCCCGTAACTGGACAGCCAGATTGGGCGAGCATTGTTATTCGCTACAAAGGTAACAAAATTCAACGCGAAAATTTGTTGCGCTATATTATTTCGTTTCGCGAGCATCAGGATTTTCATGAGCATTGCGTGGAGCGAATTTTTAGTGATATTGCGCGAGTGTGTAAACCGGAAGAGTTGGTTGTGTATGCGCGTTACACGCGACGGGGAGGGTTGGATATTAATCCATTTCGCTCCAGCAACCCCAATACAAAACCCGAGTTGCTGCGCTTGATTCGCCAGTAGTGCTTCAGCACTACTGGTAATTTTATACGATGACTTTGTCTTTCAAACGGCTTGCTGCTTTCTCAAGTGATTCGATCACTTTCTGTTTATCGTAGTTGCGTACTTTATCCATGTCCAGATACATGGAGAAGCCTTCTGCGCGATCTTCAAAATAACTTTGGTTTTTACCCATTTCTTTACGCAAATCTGCGACTTGATATACCTTCACAGGTAATGAGAAGCCTTTGACTTGGATTTCGCCTTTATCGCGGCACATGACGGTGTCTTTTACTAGCGACCAGGTTTCGTGCGAGATTAAAATTTCATCCGGTTCTGCAGCGGATTCAAGGCGGCTTGCGAGGTTAACTTGCGTTCCTAATACGGTGTAATCCAGGTGATTGGATGTACCGAATGTACCTACTGTGCAATAGCCGGTATTGATGCCCATGCGCACTTGTAGTGGCTTTTTAATTCCCTGATTAAACCATTCAACCTGCATCGACTTGATACGCTTCTTCATTGCGATGGCCATGGCAACACATCGGGTGGCATCATCTTTAACGCCTTTGCTATTGCTATCGCCGAATAACACCATAATTCCATCGCCCATGAATTTATCGATAGTGCCGCCGTAGTGAGCAACAATTTTCGACATTTCAGTGAGGTAGTGGTTGAGTAATTCGGTTAAGGCTTCAGCTTCAATTTCTTCTGATAGCTGACTGAAATCTTTGATGTCAGAAAAAAACACGCTGATGCGTTTGCGTTCTGCTTGCAGGTTTTTATCATCACCGCGATTAATCGCTTGCCATACGGTTGGGGGTAAATAGCGAGATAATTTATAAGCGCGGATTTTGTGCCATTTTTGTTCGTTTTCCAGCTGCTTTTGACTGATCATTAATTTGTGAAAGCGTTGGTGCATATAAATGGCATAGACTAAAAAATAGGTGGCGACACCAATCAAACTTGCGGCACTGATTTCGATACTGCTGGATAGTACCAGCTGCGGTTTATGGATAATCAGGCTCAATATCACGCCGACTGCAAATGCGCTATTGTCTTCCATCAATTTACGGACACCGCCGCTAATCAGCGGGTTAAATTGAATCATGGTCAGAAACATTACGGAGGGCAGGATGCTAAAATCCGTCAGGGTGAGCACAATACCA
>NZ_JBRFPI010000426.1:0-3648 GCF_053579595.1 Cellvibrio sp. | reverse complement strand
GCAAGCAACTCTGCAGGTGCAGGCGCTCAGTCGGCGGTCTCCAACTCAGTCACTCCTATTGGTGAGCAAACGATTAGTTTTTCTGATCCGGGTAACCAACCCCTCGGCGTTGCATTAACCGTTACTGCTACGGCCTCATCTGGACTTGTACCAGTTTTTACATCTGCAACCTTATCGATTTGTACGGTGACACCAGAAGGTGTTGTGACTTTGCTTATGGAAGGTACCTGTACATTGAATGCGGATGAAGCGGGTAACGCTGCGTTTAATCCTGCGCCGAGAGTTAGTCATTCATTCACCGTATTGCCGCCGCCGAACCAGCCACCCGTTATTAGCCAGGGTTCTGAGGTTAGTGTCACCATGAGTGAAGACGGCGTGCCTACTGCCTTTGCATTGATGTTGGATGCAACCGATAGCGATAGTGACCCCTTGAGTTGGGTTCTTACTGGCCCTGCCCAGCAGGGTACTGCCAGTGTGTCCGCTAATGGCAGCGTGAGTTATGAGCCAACAGCTGATTATCACGGCAGCGATAGTTTTGTCGTGCAGGTAAGTGATGGTGAAGACACTGCCAGTATTACTGTGAGCGTCACTATCGAGTCCGTTAATGACCTTCCCGTCATCAGTGGTGGGCCTGCGCTTACAGTGGATCAGGATGTGGGCTATAGCTTCACCCCAACGGCGACTGATGTAGATGTGGCGGATGTCTTGACATTCAGCATCACTAACAAACCTACCTGGGCCAGTTTCAATTCGGCAACCGGTGCCTTGACCGGTACACCGGCTAACGTCGATGCGGGTATCTCTGGCGGTATAGTGATCAGTGTTAGCGATGGCACTGCAACAGCGGCGTTGCCCGCATTTGAAATTGAAGTCATTGCGACTATCGACCCGTTGCAACCCATAGTAACGCCACCAGCCGATTTGGAGCTAAATGCAACAGCGCTATTTACGCCGGTTAGCTTGCGTCAATTACTGGGGCTTACTGGTAATGCCACTCAAGCGCAGATAGAGCAAATACTGGCAGCGATGGCTAGTGATGGTGTTAGTGGTAACAGTTGCTGCACCACAAATCCGGAAGGGCTGGGAGTTAGCAATGTATTGCAGTTGTCGCCCGGTCGCCATGAAGTGAAATGGAAGGCTACTAATGCAGTGGGCGTGACAGGAGAGGCGATTCAGGTGATCAACATCAAACCGCTGGTGTCCCTGAGTAAATCCCAGGTTGCGGTGCGCGGCAGTGAGGTTGAATTCCGAGTCTTACTCAATGGACGGTCGCCTGTTTATCCATTCAGTGTTCCCTATACCATTAATGTTGCGGAGACCACAGCGACTGCAGCAGAGCATAACCTGGTGAATGGTATAGCAACCTTTACCCAAGCCGGCCAGCTAGAGGTGACTATTCCGGTAACACTACCAGCCGTGACAGGTTTGAGCGATAGTGTATTGGTTGTTGCCTTGGGTAGCGGCATAAATGCAGGTGCTGCGCGGCAGCATGTGATTGAGATTCGTCAGGGGAATGTTCCACCAGTGGTAAGTTTGGCTATCACCCAGGGTGGTGTCAGTACCAGCTTGATTGCGCCGACTGGTGGGCCAGTAACTGTGACTGCGACTGTGATTGATGCCAATTCCGGCGACACCCATAGCTTTGACTGGTCAGCCACCAGCGGCTTGGCCGATACCGATGGCAATCCAACCAATGCAACCCGTGTATTTGATCCATCCGGCTTGACTGGCAGTAACCAGGTGCAGGTTGCAGTTAGCGATTCCGCTGGTGCCAGTGTGAGTGCGTCGGCTTACTTCCGTGTAGTCGCTTCACTGCCTGTATTGGATATCGACACCGATACTGATCTGGATGGTATTGGCGATAGCCTGGAGGGCACAGGTGATACGGACGACAACGGTATTCCCAACTATCTCGATAATATGCCTTCAACCAATATATTGCCGCAGCAAGGTAATACCACTAATGCCTACCTGATTGAGTGCGATCCAGGAGTGCGTTGCGGTCTGGGATTGTTTTCTCGCAGCGGTAGTTCCGGTGGTGTACAAATACTGGATCAAGAAGTTGGTACTCTTAATGATTTGGTGATCGACCCTGCCTTTGAGCCAGTTGGTGGTGTGTTTGACTTTGCGATACGGGATTTGCCGACACCGGGTCAATCAGTGCGTGTGGTAATACCCCAACGTTCGGCAATTCCAGCCAATGCGGTTTACCGCAAATACCAGCGCGGTGCTTGGGTGACTTTTGTAGCGGATGCTGACAACGCGGTACATTCGGCTGCTGGCAACCCAGGTTATTGCCCACCACCTGGTTCAGCAGACTGGATCCCCGGCTTAACAGCAGGTCATATGTGTGTTCAATTAACGATTGAAGATGGTGGTCCGAATGATGATGATGGTTTGGTTAACTCTGCTGTGGTAGACCCAGGTGCAGTTAGTGAAGCCAAAGCGGTTGAGCCACCACCCTCCAAGCCGCCAGTTCAAGTGAACTCCAAAGGCGGCGGTGCAGTGACGATGCTTTGGCTGTTGTTGTTGGGTGGTTTGGTGATCCTTAAGCGCGCTACACCCGCGCGCTTGGCGGTCATCGCGCTCGCCCTGTTTTCCATCAACACCCAGGCTCTGGAGAATAACTATGTTCGACTGGATGTATTCACAGTCAATAGTAGCCACAGTGAGGCGGATTTTACTGGCGCACTGCAAGATGCGGGACACGAGTTTACTCTTAATAGTTACGACGACAGTCGCACCGGTTTTCAGATTGCTGCTGGCTACCGGTGGAGCGAACTGACCTATAGTGAAGTGGGTTATCTCGATCTGGGTGATGTAGAAGTCAACTTGTCGTTGGATGGAGATGCAGACGTGGATGCCTTTGCTGGCGATTTTGCAAAAGAGTATCCCATTACGGCAACCGGTGTTACGTTGGTGCAGGGTCTGAGTTTCAAAACCGACTCTGCATTTACACTCTCGGCAGAAGCGGGTGCGTTTATCTGGAGGGGGGAAGTGGAGTTAGATAACGCTGCTTTCGCGTTGGAGGATGGCGATGGTGTAGATCCTTTGGCGGGTTTGAAAATCGATCTTGCGCTAAGTGATACCCTCAGCCTTGGGTTAAGTGGCCGTAGGATATTCTTTGATGATCAGGATATTGATTTGTATGCCTTGAGTGGTAGTTTCCGCTTCTAGTATTGGTTGTCCCACACCTTGTGGTGCGGTTAAAAAGCATAGGTCGTAATAAAAAAGCCCCGCCAATTTAAACTGGCGGGGCTTTCTTTTTGCGGTTGCCTAAAACTTACTTGGCAGCTGCAGCTTTCTTTTCTTTCTCTTTGGCAATTACTGCTTCAGCTACGTTCGCAGGGCATGGAGCGTAGTGAGAGAATTCCATTGAGAACTGACCGCGACCTGAGGTCATGGTACGCAGGGTGCTGATGTAACCAAACATTTCTGAAAGGGGTACGTTAGCTTTGATGCGTACGCCAGTCACGTTAGCTTCTTGGCCAGAGATCATGCCACGACGACGGTTCAAGTCACCGATCACATCACCTACGTGATCTTCAGGGCTGTACACGTCAACTTTCATCATTGCTTCAAGCAGTTGTCGGCCTGCTTTTCGCATAAATTGACGGAAAGCACCTTTTGCCTCCATTTCAAACGCAA
>NZ_JBRFPI010000425.1:0-3664 GCF_053579595.1 Cellvibrio sp. | reverse complement strand
CCAGGAATTTAATTCTTTTGCCAAGCGCCTGCCTATGCTGTTGCACTGCTCAGGCGTTTTCGGTGTTTTACCAACACAATTATTTTCCAGCCAGACAAACAGCGAGTCCGTATCGCCATAAATCACTGCGTAACCTTGCTGCTCAATCCAGTCGCGGCTGCGCTGGATAATTTCATGGCCGCGCAAGGTAATAGAACTGCAAACACGGGGATCAAAAAAGCGGCAGCCGGTTGAACCCAGCACACCGTAAAACGAATTCATAATAATTTTGATAGCGTGGGAAAGCGGTGCATTTTTATGTTGCTTGGCACGATCGCGCGCGGCTGAAAGTTGTTCGATCACATTGGGTAAGATATGCCCTTCGCGCGCAAAATAAGCCTCGTTAAAACCGGGAACAGTTTCCGCTTCATCAAGTTGATTATGTTGCGCCAACCAAAAAGCGCAAGGATCGATTAAAAAGGTACGGATGATGCTCGGATACAGGCTTTTAAAATCCAACACCAATACATTGTCGTAAATCCCCGGGCGTGAATTCATCACATAACCGCCGGGACTAATCACATCGGATTCAAACTCACCCAAATTCGGAGCGATGTAACCGCGCCTGTGCAAACGCGGTAAATACAAATATTCAAACGCCGCCACCGAGCCGCCGATGCGATCCAACAGCAAACCCGTCAACTGGCTGCGTTCCAGCGCAAACGCCAGCAGCTCCTGCTGCATAAAAATTTTCCACACCAATTCGCAGTCGTGCAGGTTGTAATCGGCTAGCGCCAGCTTATCGGTTTTAAACAACTGGGTAATATCATCACCGCGATCACTGCCGGTAATCAATTTGCTTTCACCCAATAATTCCTGCGAAATATTTTGCAGTGAATAACTTTGAAATTGGTGATTCGCCGCTTTCAGCAATTCAATACCGTCCAACGCCACGCGCCCTGGAATCACCACAAAACTGCGCCCGCCATCGCCCTCTTCATGGCGCCAGTGAATGGATTGGTTGGCGCGCCCCAGTTGCAATTCTATTTTCAAGCGCTGGCAAATATTTTCCAGCACCAGCAAATCAAACTGCACCAGATTCCAACCGATCAAAATATCGGGATCGACATGCTGTAAAAACACAAAAAATTGCTGCAGGCAGGTTTTTTCGTCCACGCAAAAAATCACTAACTCGGTGTCTGTCCCCTCACCCACCATAAACACGCGTTTACCTTCTTCACACCAGACACCGATGGAATAAAGCTGTTTGGCATCCATGGAGGTTTCAATATCGAGCGAAAGCATACGCAACCCAGGCCGCCAAAGTGATTGTTCATCGGCAAGAGGTGCAATACGCGGATTCATTATTGGTCGTTGTGCGGAAGACGCTTGCGAGGGTAGATCCAATTGCGCACCCGCCGTCACAAATCGCTCCATCAAATAACGTTCAGGCGGGCGAACATCGCTTTCCCAAAAGGGAATATCGTTCTGCTTGAAAATATCTTGCGCATCGCGCGCGCTGCGGTGGCTTTTAAAATAGAGCGCGTTAACGGGTTTATTCAGAAAGGTTTTTAATTCAACTTCCGCCATACGCCACTGGCGCAAACGGCTGATTAACGGCTGGATCTGCGCCGCTTGCTCACGCAACACAAAAAAGACCACCTCCTGCCCGGTAATCTGCGTCCAACAACTCCCCTGCTCCGTCGCCCACCATAAATCGAGCGCAACGCCCTCACGGGTATCGCGCCATTGGCGAGTTAATAAAAAGGCATTGGTCATAGGGGTACAAGAACTGGTTGGTTAACCAGTATTATCCTGTATGGGGAATGGGGATGCAATCCGCCAATCTAATCTATACTCACGGCGGACGACACATGAGTTGTCCAAAACGACAGATGAGATGTCTTAAAACGACACATGAGTTGTCCAAGCGAGTCTATATTTTTCAATGGCTTAGTAAACTTCGCGACACGGGGACAATTTATTGGGATATAAAACATTAACTCGGTGAATGTCTGGGGGTGCGAGCGGGATATCTTAATTGTTCGCACACTCTGTACAAGGCTCATAATTCCGCTTGAAAGTGCATTTTCTGAAGATCCGCTTTGCTCTGGTTTCAGGTGCATATTCAGCGTCGGGATCACTGAACCCCGTGTTAAGCAACCAATCTGGATATAAGCAGTGATGATGTGTATGATAACGACTAACAACTAATCCCTAGCAGGTGTCATTAAGTTGACTCTTGTCTGGGAAGAAAAAACCACCGCACGGTGGTTTTTTCATTTATAGCGGACGGCAGATATTCCTTGAATTGGAATACTGTTTTGTCCGGTTGCCCACGAGTAATGTAATGCATGATCATCAATATATGGATGCACAATTTTGAATTGGTTTTGCCTGCAGTCCTTGTAAGCTGGTTTATTAGCTAGCTCATGCCCTACTGGCCGCCGCTACGTACTCTCTCAATTGTCGCTTCGATGTTTGACTTGGCTGCGACCAATTGCTTTCCAGCCTCCTCCGCCTGAACAATCGCTTGATCGTACTCGTCGATGCCTGCGATTTTCAGATTCATCAGCCGCCTAAGCTGGCTCTCATTCTCAGCGATCATCTTCTGCCAATCGTCCCGAAAGCCCTCAAGTTCTTTAATTCGGGCGTCACAATCCTGTGTACTCATGTAAGTCATAGCTGCATCCTCCGTTGGAAAAAATCAAAAGTTTCCGCTTAGGCACCGAGCGCCCGATTCCCAACGCCTAACGAGCTCATCGGCATTTTTAAAGCTGACCTTCATCTTGCCCAATTGAACTGATTTGAATTTATCAACCAATGCGCATCAAACTATATGTAAATGAGCCTTATCCGCCTGGATTAAACAGCTATCTTGATGATATTGCTCTCGGATTTTTGCGGATCGGAAAATTAAGTTTAATTCTGGGTCAACTCTATTATTAATATCAACACCATATTTTAATATTTCTTGACGGTATTTTTTAAGGGTGCCTGTACTGTACTGAAGCTCATGCAGATAGTCATAGAAATATGCTCTAGCTGCCTGTGCGATATTGCGCTTTTCGCTCACTTCAATTGCCCATAGCGGGTGTGTCTCATCGAAAAGTAAAATATACGCATCTTCAGGGGTCGTATATTCGATTACCTCTAATTTGTATTGTGCGCGCTTAGGTCTATTTCTATTTACCCATTCATGGAAAAACAAAACAGCTTCTTCTTTTGTATCAAATGAAGCGGCTGATTTCCATGAGCAAATTCGACCCATAGATGAAAGATACAATCCTTCATCCAAGTGAAATCTTTTAGTAATCGCTCCTTTAAGACCCACTTCGAAGGGCACGCCACTAAGGTCAACCACAGTCACGTTAGATTGCTTATCTCCGTAACCAATCAAACTCATGAGGGTACCTTCGAGAGTGGCTGTATCTGCCGCCACACCGAAGAGGAACTGAAGTCGATCTTGCGCCACTTTCGATTCAAAGCGAGTGAAAAATTTATCAAGCGACTTATCTGCGTAGCTGCCGGCCGTAATGCTTTGCGGCTTCGTAGGATGAAATTCGAGCCTGCCTGCAAAATATCTATCTAATCGTTCCTTTGAGTCCCAGAGGAGGCCGTGACTGGGTTCAGTCTTGCCATCCGTCGGAAGGGAATAGGAAGCGTCCACCACCATGTATCGAGC
>NZ_JBRFPI010000424.1:3385-3673 GCF_053579595.1 Cellvibrio sp. | reverse complement strand
CACTTGGCGCTCGGCCATCGCTTCTAGCAGCGCTGATTGTACTTTGGCGGGCGCACGGTTGATTTCGTCGGCCAATACCAGATTGTGGAAAATTGGCCCCGGTTGGAATTCAAAGCGATTTTGTTCCGGGCGATAGATATCGGTGCCGGTTACGTCGGAGGGCAGCAAGTCCGGAGTGAACTGAATGCGATGAAAGTTGCCTTCTATTGCCTGGGACAAGGTTTTAATCGCCTTGGTTTTGGCGAGGCCGGGAGCACCTTCTACCAGTAAATGGCCATCCGCGAGCAG
>NZ_JBRFPI010000424.1:0-3375 GCF_053579595.1 Cellvibrio sp. | reverse complement strand
ATTACGTCTGGCTTCGCCGACAGGCTCGGACTCTGCCTGGCGCTGGGTCTAGTGTTCCTGGCCGATTATTTGGTCGTCCAGCCTTGTGTTCAGTGATTGAATTTGTTGGAAAGCCTGCATGGGGTTGAATACCTTTTCGCTGTTATGGATAGCAATTGTGGGTTGATTCAAAGCCGGTGAGCCAGTTCGGCATCATCCAGCGCGACAAAAGTGCTCGATAGACTGCGCAAGGTGGTGACGGTTCCCTGCGATTTCAACTGTTTACACTAATTTTTCGACTAGGCTTAAAGAACATCCGTTCTATCTTTGACAGGAGTTCAAACTGTGAACAGCCCCTTGGTCAGTCAGCACAAGCTTGCCGAATTTTTAGATGAATTTAATCAATACACCGCATCCAAATTGGTGGGCGTGGAACTGACATCGCTCCAGGGATTGGCGAAAAAGTTTTTTAATCATTATCCATTGGAGGAGTTGGTGGGGCGACGCTTGAGCGACGTGTTTGGCAGCCTCTACCAATGGTGGCAATTTATTCAGGCGTTTGATGGACAGCAGCCCAAGGTACGGCTGTTTAATCCGAGCCTTGCGGAAGACGGTTGGGTCTGCCCGCATACTGCGTTAGTAGTGTTGCAAAATGATATGCCATTTCTGGTGGATTCAATCCGCATCGAATTAAACCGACGCAACATTGCGATCTACACCATCAAAAGCACAGTGCTCAGTTTGGTGCGGGACGCTAATCATCAGCTAGTGGAATTAATTGACAGCGAAAACGGGCAGGCTGTAGAACAATTCAGTGGTAGCAAAACGAAGGAAGCTTTGATTGTGATGGAGGTCAGTGTCCATACTGATCAGCAGGAGCTAGCGGAAATTTGCCAGAGTTTGCACGATATTCTGGCGGAAGTAGAGTGCGTTGTTGATGATTACCAGCCTATGCGTGCTGCTGCACTTGCGACAGAGCAAAACCTCAATTTCGCTAAAAATGCCCCGGCTGCGGCCAATATCCAGCAGACTAAAGCCTTCGTACATTGGCTTACGGAGGATAAATTTACTTTTCTCGGTTATGCCGAATATGAATTTAAAGATATTGCTGGCCAGAAGACCCTCTGTGAAATTCCTGCCTCTCGCTTGGGTATATTCACTTTGCGTAAAGGCACGGACAAGGCCTCCCTCGCAGTAGATTTATTTAACGAAGGCATGGCACGTTTTCATTTGGTGCCTCAGGTCATTACTTTTTCCAAATCATCCGCGCGCGCCCGTGTCCATCGCAATGCTTATTCCGATTATGTAGTGGTTAAACGTTTTAATGCACAGGGCGAGGTAATAGGGGAAGTGCGCTTTCTTGGGCTTTACACCTCGACCGTTTATTTGATGAGTCCGACCGAGATCCCGCTAATCGCCACCAAAGTTGCGAAAGTATTTGAACTTACCGGATTGGACGAGGCGAGTCATGACGGGAAAAATTTCCGCCAGTTACTGGAAACCTTTCCGCGCAATGAATTATTTTTAAGCAGCAGCACTGAGCTCTACGAAACACTCGTGGGTGTAGCGCAAATCAACGAGCGCTCTATGGTGCGATTGTTTATGCGGCGCGATCCGTTTGGAAAATTTATTAATTTCATTATTTATGTCCCCCGCGATTATTTTTCTACTAAAGTGCGCTTGGCGATACAGGAATTGATCGGCAACGCTATAGGTTCGCACGAGAGTCAATTCACGACCTATTTTTCTGAATCCATCCTCGCGCGCGTCTATCTGGTATTTAAATTGGATGCCGCTATGCCAGTGCAGGTGGACGTGGCGACTCTGCAGGCTGGGATAGTGAATATCACCCGGTCATGGGAGGATTATTTACATACGGCGTTGATGGAGGCGCATGGGGAGGAGGTGAGTGCCCAGCTACTGCGCGAATATCGCGATGCATTTTCGGCGGCTTATCAAGAACAATACGACGCACCTACCGCGGTGCAGGATATTCACTCCATCGCGGAATTGTCGTCGGGTAAACTTGCGGCGAGTGAGCCGGCGGATACGCAAAAAATTGCGCTCAGTATGTATCATTCGCTCGTGGGCGAGCAGGGCGCATTTGTGCAATTCAAAATTTTCCATCGCGATACTACGCTGTCCCTATCCGATGTGATTCCTGTATTGGAAAATCTCGGGTTTCGCGTTGTAAGCGAAAGCGCTTACGGTATTAATACCTCCTCGGGTAAATTGTTTTGGCTGCACGATTTTAAGCTTTCCCATCAATTTTCCAGCAGCATTGATTTGCCCGCACTCAAAGAAAATTTTATGAGTGCCTTCGCCGCTATATGGCACGGCCAAGCCGATAGCGATGCGTTTAACTCACTGATTACCACAGCCGGATTAGCTTGGCGCGAAGTAGTCATGTTGCGCGCCTATTCCGGTTACATGCACCAGACTTTGTTCCCGTTTAGCGCAAACTATATGGCGGTAGCGCTGGTAAACCAGGCGGCTATCACGCACAAGCTGGTTGAATTATTTACCCTGAAGTTTGATCCGGATTTGGTGGACGAAAAAACGCCGGAGCGAATTGCTACGCTACGTACCGATATTCTTGCGCGCCTGGATGCAGTGCAAAACCTCAATGATGACCGTATTATTCGCCGCTTCCTCGCCTTGATCGATAACACCTTGCGCACGAATTTTTATCAAGTGGATGCACAGGGCAATAGCAAACCCTATCTTTCCCTCAAATTTTCGCCGCGCAAATTGCCGGATATTCCCGCACCGCGTCCACTGTTTGAAATTTTTGTCTACTCACCGAGGATGGAAGGCCTGCATTTGCGCACCAGTAAAGTTGCGCGCGGCGGCCTGCGCTGGTCTGACCGTTTACAAGATTACCGCACGGAAGTGCTTGGCTTGGTAAAAGCCCAGCAGGTAAAAAATGCAGTGATTGTTCCCAGTGGTGCCAAGGGTGGTTTTGTCTGTAAAAAAATGCCATCCAATGCCAATCGCGATCAGCAATTACGAGAGGGCATCGCCTGCTACCAGTGGCTTATTCGCGGCCTGCTGGATTTAACCGATAATCTGGTTGATGGCAGTATTTGTGCACCTCAAAACGTCGTGCGCTACGATGAAGATGATGCGTATCTGGTGGTGGCTGCCGACAAAGGCACCGCGAGTTTTTCAGACATCGCCAATGCAATTTCGGCTGAATACAATCACTGGCTCGGCGATGCATTTGCCTCGGGCGGCAGCCAGGGCTATGACCATAAAGGTATGGGCATTACCGCGCGTGGCGCGTGGATTTCAGTGCAGCGCCACTTCCGCGAAAAAAATATTGATGTGCAAACCGAACCTGTAACCGTGTTGGGTATTGGCGATATGGCAGGCGATGTATTTGGCAATGGCATG
>NZ_JBRFPI010000423.1:0-3673 GCF_053579595.1 Cellvibrio sp. | reverse complement strand
CGCTTACCGTGCATTTACTGGGCGATCTCGGCGCGGGAAAAACCACGCTCACACGCGGCATCCTGCGCGCTTTTGGTCATAACGGCGCGGTGAAGAGTCCGACTTACACTTTGGTTGAGGCCTATGAGTTTCCAGTGCGTACTGTTTACCACTTCGACCTCTATCGCCTTGGAGACGCGGAAGAGCTGGAGTACATGGGTATCCGCGATTATTTTGCCGCTAACACACTTTGTTTGATTGAGTGGCCAACACGCGGCGCAGGCGTTTTACCCACGCCGGATCTGGTGGTTGATATCAGTGTCGCCGGCGAGGGGCGCCGCCTTGAGCTGCGTACTGACTCGGCTGACTTGGCCAGATTGCTTGCCTCCGCCTGACGTTTTCTTATCCCCGATACACTCCGGTTCTTTGTTCAATTGGTGAAAAATTCATTCATGCCCTAGGCTTAGTGGATCTTTCCTGTGTGACCAATCGGAATACCATTAATCGAGTGTTAAAGGATGTACCTGAGTCATCGACTTCCGGCGGGCAGCGCCAGTATTTTTATATTCTTGTGTTTATTCCTTGCGCGCACCGTTTATTCCTATGAGCCTCCGCCCCAAATTTTATTTGGCGGTGATCTCGCTTATCCGCCGCTGGAGTGGATGGAAAAAAATCAAATCAACGGGTTTAACGTTGATCTAGCGCGCGAGGTTGCTCACATAGGCGGCAGCAAGGCTGAGCACCGCCTGGGCAACTGGCCGGATACTATTCACGCGCTGGAACAAGGGCATCTGGATGTAGTGCCTATGTACTACTCACTGGAGCGCTCACGCAAGTTTATCTTTACCCAGGCCTATCTTTATTCCTCGCATGCGATTTATGCGCTGCCCACCACTGCGCGCGTGTCATCAATTGACGATCTCACCAATAAAAAAGTGGCGGTAGAAGAAGAATCTTTCGCCCACCAACAGCTGCGCCATCTGGCGAAAAAAGGGGACTTGGTGCTGACCTCGAATACACTCTCAGCGATAGAG
The DNA here is from genome assembly GCF_053579595.1 of Cellvibrio sp. Classification (NCBI taxonomy): domain Bacteria; kingdom Pseudomonadati; phylum Pseudomonadota; class Gammaproteobacteria; order Cellvibrionales; family Cellvibrionaceae; genus Cellvibrio; species Cellvibrio sp. Next base: position 2,660 of record NZ_JBRFPI010000423.1, on the reverse strand, counting down.
TCGGTCATGCAGGGCAGTGCCGATTACGCGGTACTGTCCAGCTTGGCGGCTGATAATTTATTGCGTCTGCACGAGTGGAAATTGGCGCGGATGGGGCCGCCATTTTGGTCGCGCGGTTATGCGTTTGCAGTCAATAAAAATAAACCGGAATTGGCAGAATGGCTGCAGGATTCCCTGAGTAGCGCCATCGCCAATGGCAATTACCAAACGCTCTACCAAAAGTGGCAAAACGATCTGGAACCTGCGCAGGCCGACAACCGCTGGCTGCCATTTTTTTCCAGCGCATTTGCGCTTTTATTGGCCGCGTTTGCACTGGGCGGTAGTTGGTATTGGAGTTTAAAGCGCAAGGTTGAACAGCGTACGCAGGAGTTGAGTGAAGCGTTGGCACAGCGCGCAATTGCCGAGCAGGAATTGCTCCGCGTCGCCCATTTTGATGCGCAGACAGGCCTTGCCAAGTTGCCGCATTTTATCGATCAGTTGGATGATTATTTTCACGCGCATCAACAACCCGTTAAGCAAGAAAAAGAAATCCTGGTAATAAAACTCGCTGACCTTGATGTCATTGTGCGCACCTTTGGGTTCGCGCGCGCGGAAATGATTGTGAGCGCATTTGCGACTCACCTGCTCAAATTGGACGATACTTTGGCAGCTTATTTAGGGCGCGGGGTATTTGCATTGTTCGTTAATAAAAGCAACGCGCTGGAGTTATTTGATCGCTTGAGCAACGCGATGGCTGAATCAGACCCGGGATTAAATTCGCAATTTGTTGGTGGATCGGCCTACTGGCCTGAACACGGGCGCTCAGCAGGGAAATTAATGCGGCACGCCGAAACTGCACTAGCGATGAGCGAATTGCGCCGCCGACGCTGGCTCGCTTATGAAGCAGCGATGGAACCCAGCCGTGTTGATTTGGATATTATTTCAATTTTTATCGATGGCAATGTGCAGGGTATTTTCCCTGTGTTTCAACCGCAATTGGATTTGCGCAGCGGAAAAATTTTATCGGCTGAAATATTGGTGCGCTGGCAGCACCCGCGCTTGGGGTTGGTGCCGCCCAATGTATTTATTCCGCTGTTGGAAAATTCCGGTTTGATCGAGCAGGTTACCGAGCAGATGATCGACGAGGCAGTGCGGGTGGCTGTGCTGTTGCGCAAACGCGATTTGCCCTGCTGCATCAGCATCAATATTGCCGCTTACGATTTAATTGAAACCAATCTCGCCGACATCGTAAGCCAAGCACTGGTACGCTATCAGGGGCTGCCCAGTGACATTAAATTGGAACTCACCGAGACCTCAGTTGCTTCAGATCCCCAGCGAGTAAAACAAGTACTCACGCAATTAAGCGAGTTAGGTATCTACTCCTCGGTCGATGATTTTGGTACTGGCTATTCGTCGCTCTCCTATTTAAGTATGTTCCCTATCCGCGAATTAAAAATCGACCGCACTTTTGTCAGCGATATGCTCGGCAACCCGCGCAACCACAGCATAGTGCGCTCAACGATTTTAATGGCGCGCGAGCTGGGGTTAGTGACGGTTGCTGAAGGTGTTGAAGATGACCAAACATTGCAAATGTTAAAAAAAGACGGCTGCGATATCGCTCAGGGTTATGTCATTGCAAGGCCGCTGCCAGAGGCAGAATTTATCGAATTTATGCGCGCCCACGCGGCGCAGCTATTTGATATCAGCCAATTTATGAAATAGCGGTTTGAATTGTTTTTTGGATGCAATCTTTTTTTGATGTAAAAACTAATGAAAAATAATTGAAAGGGCAGATGGCCTGCCCTTTGTACAACTGGGCGAGAATCAATATTTCAGGTGGTAGGCAGTAACGGTATTGCTGAAAAAATTTGGCACAACGACTAATTGTTTTTCTTTGGTGTAAGCAAAATCGGCGGTGTATATGCCTTGGCTGGTTAAATCCAGCAGCAGCGTTTGCGAGCCATCGTGGTTAATCCAATAAATTTGTCCCTCCCAGAGTGAAACCAAATAGTTGTTGCGTTTGGTCTCAGCAATGCCATCAATAAGGCCAAAGGGTAACTGGGTAATCACTGTTGCCTCCAGTGCAGTGTTATAGCGCACTAGTTGTGCCCCTGAGCCGACGACTAATTCATCCTTATCAATAAACAATCCATTGGCACTGGTGACGTTATCGATATAGACCTCGGGTATAAAATTACGAATCCTAAAAATCTTTCCTACACCCGTATCCGACACGAAAATATCGCCCCGGCGATTGGCGGCTACATCATTGAGAAATGCTGCTCCCGGGATTGGAATTACGTTGACTATTGCACCGGTTTTCAAATCGATAACGGCAACTTCATCGATGTCGGAAACGTAGAGATATTTGCCGGATACTGCCATGCCTTTGGGCGCATTTAATCCACTTGCCCATTGGCTATCCAGTAACGTTCCGTTCGCGCTGATTTTGGCGATATCACCGTTGCCATCCTTGCTAAAAAAATCACCTTTGATCACGGACACCAGAAAATAAGGCTTACCACCGCACTTTACTTCAATAACCGATTCAGGAATCTCCAGTCCCGTCACTTGCCATGCTTGGTTCAATGAGGGCGCAGTAGGTTTGTGAGCCATAACATCGGCCGTGCCAATCAACAATGTGCAGAGCAACGCTGTTTTCAGAAAAAATTGCATAGAAA
>NZ_JBRFPI010000422.1:0-3689 GCF_053579595.1 Cellvibrio sp. | reverse complement strand
CTTGGATATTCCGCAGGCAAGTGATGTGCAATCACATTTAAATAATCAAGATTACTCGGGCTGGGTGTGGGCCTTAGTGGAAGTTGATATAACCCCCTATTTGGGCAAAAGCCAAAAAGTCAATGTAACCTTGCCGGATGTATTGATTAAGCGAATCGACGCCACAGTCGCACGCCAACCCATTTACAAAAGCCGTTCTGGTTTTTTAGCGCAAGCTGCGCTGCATGAGTTGGGGCGATTGAATACAGTGTAATGAATGGTGGGCATAAAAGACTGATATTGATAGATTTAATCGTCTTTTTTGAGGGTTTATTTGGAGAGCTATATGGACAAAAAGGAAACCGAAGGTTTGAAAAAATTGCTTTCATTTCATTGTTTTTTTATACAATTTTCCTTGGGGTATTGATTTACTTTTCGATTGCTAAGTTTGCTCTTGTACTTTTTGAGTTGGAAGAAAAAAATGCATTTAAGCTAGTAAGTGATATTGTTGAGCCGCTCGCACACATTGCTACAGTTGGGGTTTTTGCTTGGGCAATATGGACTTTTCGTGAGCAGCAGAGTGAAAAGCAAAAAGATGATGCAGTAAAAAGAGCTAGCAGTTATTCGATTAGGTTGATTAATTATGTTAGCGATAGAGTGTTTACATTGACGCCTAACACGGTAAATGTATTAAATAGTTATTTGTCTGTTCTGTGCTCTGATTTTAAAGATGACAACGTTCAAGATGATGTTAAAAAAGAAACCTTCCTAGCACTTATGGTTGTCAAAGAATTTTTTAAAGACGTATCGCTCAAAGATATTACGGGTTTTGAGTTTAATGGAAGCTACTCAAAAATGATTGATTCGCTAAAACAGGCATACAAAAACCCAGAAATTTTGTGCAAGCTCGACAGTCGTTTGTATCGCAGAGTTTTTGTTGAAAAAATTCAACCCGGCGTCAGTTTGAGGCTTTCTCCGCCCGACGGTGCGATTAGATTGCATCAAATAGAAACACTAATAAGTTTATTATTTTTTTTGTCGGAAGATGAGTCTCGCAATGACTTGAGTAAATTTCAGGAATTTACGTCCTCCAACGTAGATAGAGGGATTTTTTACCCTGCTCTTTATGCGTCTTATTATTTTTATGCTAACGGGTATTTCGCCATCGATGGTAATGGTGAAGTTGATTTGCTATTCGATGAAGACTAATAGTTATCAAGAAATTTAAAATATTGTAATGGCAAGATAGAAAATCATATACAGCTAAACTGACGTGATAATCTTTATAATCATGTGGATGCTCAAATAATCCCCGCGCTCGCGGGGATTATTAGTTATGCGTACTGGCTGGAAAATAAATTACTCAAACAGCCGCGCATAATCCTTGGTCACCGCTTCATAACATTCACAAGCAACCGCTTCCAATCCTGTGCGATCCAGAATGCTGATTTTCCCGCGCGTATATTGAATTAATTTTCGCTCTTGTAATGCACCAGCGGCGACAGTAATTCCGCTGCGGCGGACGCCGAGCATGTTGGCGAGAAATTCTTGCGTGAGATGAAAATAATCGGCGTGGGCGCGGTCGTGTGTCATTAATAGCCAGCGCGCAAGGCGCGGTTCGATTGCGTGAAAGTGTGCGCAGGCGGCGGTTTGTGCGAGTTGTGCCATCAACACATACAAGTAGCGATTAAAGGTGCTGGTGAGTGCGGCATTGTTTTGTAAATCTTGCTGCAATTGTTCTGCGGTCATGCGTAACGCTGTGCCTGATCCTTGTACCATCGCGCGCATGGGCGCGCTGTTTATGCCGAGGGCGACAGTTGCACCGAGCATGCCTTCGTTGCCGATCAAACCCATTTCCAACGGTTGATGATCGCGCAGGGTAGTAACCAGAGTAATAAAGCTGGTCAGTGGAAAATAAACGTAGCGAAACGGTTGGTCGGGTTCGCACAGCACTGTGCCGGAGCTTAGTTCTACTTGTTCGCAGCTGTGCAGAATTTGTTGGCGCGCCTCATGCGATAAACTTTCAATAAGGCGATTAACCACGGGGGTGGTAGTGAGGCTTGGCATCGAGCGTCCTGTAACAAAAGAGGCTCGTGGTCAGTGGAATAGGGCACCACAAGTCTTGGTGTCAAAGTCTACTGGATGGTTTTTTCCTTGTCTGTCCGCTACAGGGCATAGGGGGATAATTGTTGTTTGACATGATCGGGAAGCGCTTTCGCTTGAGGGGCACTTAGGGTCAGGGAATCAATCTACGAACAAAAAAACCCCCGCAGTTTTGCGGGGATTGCATGGGGTTATGCGATTTAATTCCACGCCATAAACGGATTTAATACGCGGTACCAACCGGTAAATTTCAGCGGTGCATTTAACACTGTCAAACAAATACAATCTTCATTTTGCAGTGCAGTCGGGCTGTGTTTGTGGCTTGCATCACGCGCGATGAAATCACCTTCGTGATACACGCCCAACTCGTCAGAGTATCCACCGCTCAGAATAACTGTGTACTCAAAACCTTTGTGCGTATGCTTGGGGACTTTTGCACCGGCACTGATTTTTTGCAGTGCAACCTGAAAGCCTTTCACATTGACCAGCGAGGTCAAATCGAACTTGCTGATTTCTTTCGTTTGGCGTTGCCAGGGTAAATCCGCTAGCGATGTGGGCAAGTAGCGCAATAACGGATTGGTGAAATGCTGAATCACCTTATCGCTCGGCGTTGGTTCCATTTTCACTTTTACGGGTGCGCTGTGGTCATGCGGTTCCAGTGATGACATCAGGGTTTCAAATGCATCATCATCGGTGCTGGCTGGCTTGATGGTTTCCAGTAGCGCGCCACCTAAATGATTTAAGTTTTTCACATGCTGGCGGCAGTCGTGACAAAAACACAAATGCATAGCTACCGCGAGTGATTCCGGAATACTGCAGCTTCCCGCTGCGTAATTCATTAAGGTCATATCATCAGGATGATAGGCACTCATATTTCTTTAGCCTCAAACATAACACGTAATTTTTGCAGCGAAAGACGCAAGCGCCCCTTCACCGTACCCAAAGGAATGTTCAACTCCTCTGCCACTTCCTCGTGGGTTTTACCTTCGTAGTAAACTTTGCGCAGGGCGATCATTTGCTCTTCGGGCAATTTATCGATGGCGGCTTTTACAAATTTCTCGGTCGATAAATTCTGGATCGAGCAGATGGTGGTGTCTTCTGTGGGAATTTGCCACAGGTCCTCTGTCTCAATCACAATTTCGGCGCGGGTGCGATTTAGCTTGCGCAAAATATCGATGCGCTGGTTGCGCGTAATCGTAAAAATCCAGGTCGATACAGACGCGAGTGATTCGGAATATTTATCCGCATTGCGCCACACGCTCGTCATTACTTCTTGCACTAACACTTCGGCGTGTTGGCTAAAGCCTTGATTAATTGCGTAGGCCTTGATGCGCGGAGCAAAGTGTTGGTATATCGCGCGGAATGCCGCTTTATCATCATTCTCGGCTACACGTGCCAGCAGCGCCCCCCAATCGGGCGCATCATTTGCGGCGGTAGAGTCATTCATTGACACGGCCTTTTTAGTCGTCATGTGAAGTCTCATTATCGCTTACCAGTAGTTTTTAGATAGCCTATATGACATTGATACGCAGGCTTATTTACTGCAGATCATTCCAGCCAATGCGTTCCATCCTTTTTGCCAAGCAATGCTGATTTTCATCGCCTGG
>NZ_JBRFPI010000421.1:0-3709 GCF_053579595.1 Cellvibrio sp. | reverse complement strand
TCCCGCCGGTCACGTTGCCGGTAATTGCATCTTCCTGATTAGCCATTTTGGAACTGAGGTTGACGTAACCCGAGGCTGCACCACGGCCGTTATCAACACCGGCAGGGCCTTTGGCAATTTCCACTTGTTCGGTATTAAAGGTATCGCGGCTGATGCTGCCCAGGTCGCGGATACCATCTACATAAATACTGCCTTGGGTATCAAAGCCGCGCATAAAAATTGAGTCGCCAGTGGCGGTATTACCGTTCTCACCCATCAACATAGTGATGCCAGGGGTATTGCGCAGAGCTTCACTCAGAGTAGTAGCAGCCTGCTGCTGGAATAACTCTTTCTTCACAACCACGATGGTTTGCGGGGTATCCACCAACGGTTGGGTAAATTTGGGAGAGCTGGCCTTTTCGGCTTTGTAGGCTGACTCAATCGCATCCGCCTCAACTTTAACGGTATTGAGTGCTTTGGTTTCTTTCGCTTCTTCAGCAGCCATAGTGCCTGCCGATGCCAACAATATGGCGGATGACAGCGCAGTTGCCGTTAACTGCACGGAAGTAGCGCGTTTTTTGGAAATAATGTGTGAAGAGGTAGATTTGAGTATGGTCATGACAAGCCCTTGTAATAGTACAAATACGCAAAGAGGATTCAGACGCGCATAATATAGATAACTATTATCATCTGCAATAATAATAATTCTCATTTGAGAAAATAGTTGCCGACATCAAAATCGCCTGCAATTAACAATGACTGTCATTTGACTTATTGATCATATAACTAAATGCGATTAGTCTTTGCCGCTGATATTGCCAGCCATGCCAAGTTAGGAGGTGTTAACCAATGCATAAATCCCGGGCGTTCGCATGGCTATTGCTGTGTTTACTGGCAATACAGGTTCAGGCTGAACCGCCAACAACGGGATCAACGGATGATTCAATCCGTGTGCATCTGGGCGCTGAAGACTCCTGGCCACCCTATTCCAACGCGCATGGACAAGGCATATCCACCAACCTGATCAAGGCCGCTTTTGCCAAAACCGGCCTTACACCTGCGTTCCGGGTATTGCCCTACGCACGGGTTCTGCATGACTTACAATCCGGGAAAATCGACGGCGGTTACAACGTCACCCTGCAATCAACCACCAAAGATAAATATATTTTTGGACGGGTTCCCCTGCTGACGGTGGAGTCCTACTGGTTTTTTATTCCGGGTACACATCCAAAAATAAAATCTATTACCGATATCCCCGACAAATTCCGCGTCGGCGTTATCCGTGATTACGAATACGGCGATATTTACGAAAACCACCGCCACCGCTTTACGGAAGTGCAAGTATCACAACAGTCGCAAATTATTCGCATGCTAAAACAGGGACGCATTGATGCCGCCGTGATGTTTGATCGCGAAGCAGAGTACGCATTGAAAGAAATGAAATTGGATGACGCTATTTTTGATAAACGTTTTTTGAATCACCACGGCGATGTGTATGTCGCCTTCTCACACAAAAGCCCAAGAGCGAGATGGTTGGCGGAGCAGTTGGATAAGGGCTTGTTGATGATAAAGGAGGCGGGAGAGTATGATCGCATCCTCTCAGACACCAACAGGGAACCATGATGTCATATCGATTATTAAAAATTTTCACCTTCAGCTCAGCGTGTATCTTTTCATTAGCCTGCACATCCACCTCTTTATCCCCGACTGTCATTGTCACACCACTAGAGATTTCTGAATGGGAGACCCGCATCCCCATCGGACAGAGTGGTGTTAAAATCACATTCACCTTACCCCAGCAAGCCAACGCGGAATTCCAGCTTTTTGATGGAAAACCCCGACATATAAGTTATGCAGTGGCACGCGTGACGCTCCGCGATGAAAACTGCACATCGGGGCATTTAGTCGCTATCAACTATAAAAAAAGCAGCTCGGATTTCCACATCAAGTACTTTGAAAAAGAAGCTACCTGGAGCAACACTAACACCCTCATATTGAGCTGGAACGATAACAACCAAATTACTACCACACTGAACGGAGAAATAATAAGTACCGACCTATACGATCAAATAAGCACCTTAAAGATTGTTAGCCGTTTTTCGCCAATAAAAATTCAAACACTTGAATACCTGCCACAGTAATTGCAAGGAGCATCAAATGCGCACCGCACATAAAATACTATTGACCACTGGAATAATATTTTCGCTATTTTCCACCTCCACCCATGCTGATTTTGAGCTGGGGATGAGTTACTACGAAGCCAAAGATTTTGAAAAGGCGTATAAAGAATTTTTTGAAGCTGCCCAGTATGGCGATTACGATGCGCAAAATAATATTGGGGTCATGTATTATCGCGGCGAACACGTAACTAAAAACGTAATCACAGCTTACGCATGGATGGCTCTCGCAGTACAGGCAGCAGATCACGACGAATCAGCGATCCACAATAAAATTTTTACGCGCATGAACGATGCAGATAAAAAACTGGCAGAGGCAGAATATAAAAAAATATTTAGCCAATACAGTGACGCCGCCATAGAACAAAAATTGACGCCTGCTTTTACGGGAAAAACATTAAGCGTTAAAGACCAACGAGCGACCAAACGAGTCACCCCTACCTACCCCACTGAAATGCTCAGGCAGAATGCGTCCGGATTTGTCGATGTCGTCTTCACTATTGATAAACACGGTATTACTCGCGACCAAGTCCCCACCTATTCCGTATCAAAATCGTTTGAAAGAGCCGCCATTAAAGCGCTTCGCCAGTTTCAATTCGAGCCAATGAAGATTAACAACAAACCTGTAGCTGTTAATGGCATCAGGATGCGATTTAATTTTGAAATGGAGGGGGCGCACTATGACAAAAAGAAACTGGATAAAGTTATTGCCGAACAACGCCAAAAGGCAGAGACAGGTTCCGATAAAGACAAACTGGGTTTTGCCTACTTTTTAGAGGCAGTCCCCTCATTTGCCAGTGACTACAAACTCACTGACAACCCCAATCAGTGGTACATAGAAGCCGCCAACCAGGGTAGCGGCGTGGCGAGCTATTTTCTCGGCCGCAATGTGCTTTACGGAAATATGTGCACCCAGGACAGCAGCCAGAGTATGGGGTGGCTGCTCAAGGCTGCAAAGGCAGGTGTGACCGATGCGCAATATATGCTGGCAATTGAATCATTTAGTGGCGCACGGTTTGAAAAAAATGAAGATAAAGGATTCTACTGGCTGGCACGTGCAGCCAACGCAAACAAAGCAGCTAAGGTTCGCTATGCCTGGATATTGGCCACTCACCCGGACACTAAACGTCGCGACGGCAAATTAGCCAGTGAATATTTAAATGGTGTAGAGAAAAATTATTTGGATAAACAAAGCTATTACCAAACACTGGCAGCTGTCGCCGCTGAAAACAATGATTTCAAACAAGCCATTAAATGGCAAAAAGAAGCTCTGGAAGATGCACAGGATTTGAAACTACCGGTGCAAATTCTCGAACAACAACTCGCCAGCTATACCGCCCAAAAACCCTGGCGCGAGGAAATTTGATTGATTTACAAATTGAAGACAAAAAAATACCGCCCCTGGAGGTGGTATTTTTTTGTCTGCCCATCGAGCCAGATTACATATACGCGTTAGAGCGATCCGTATGGTCGGTCACATCGCGGATGCCTTTTAATTCAGGCAACTTATCCATCAACTGTACTTCAATACCCTGCTTCAAGGTAATCGCTAC
>NZ_JBRFPI010000420.1:0-3712 GCF_053579595.1 Cellvibrio sp. | reverse complement strand
GCTGAAGCGGGATAGTCTCCGTTTCAGCAGGTGCGGCATAATACCATAATTCTCTAAAAATCAAAGTCTTGAAGACAAATTTACAGAACAAAATAACGAATATTTTGAGCCTGCATAATTTACATTCAATTAGAGAAGTATTTAAAAATTTAATCTCTATAAACGCCTACGCGGCGGATGATTTCTCATACCGCCGCGTAGTTGAAAAGCGCCGAACAACAAAACAATTAAGTAAAAACTTAGCTGTCTTGCTCTTCCTGATTTTGCTTTTCGCGCTGAATACGCTGATAAATTTCTTCGCGATGCACAGCAATATCTTTAGGAGCATTGACACCAATACGAACCTGGTTGCCTTTAACACCTAATACGGTAACGGTAACCTCGTCACCCACCATCAAGGTTTCGCCAATACGGCGAGTTAAAATTAACATCTTTAATCTCCTTCACTCATCCTGTAAGAGTACGACTTAGACACCCCTTGCCACCATCGACCCCCGAATACCCCCTGTCGCGTCCTGACAACCGAATGCCTGGATTTAAGTATCGTCTACTTTTTGCGAAAGGGAAGAAACCCCCAACATTTTTCTGTCTATTTTTTAAGTAAACAGTAATGCGACTCAAACACCTTAACTAAACCGCCTTTTATTAGAAGGCCTAGCCCCTCACACGGCCTTCTGACGGTTCGGCATCCAAACCAAAAGCGGTGTGCAGACTGCGCACAGCCAACTCCAAGTAACGCTCATCGATGATCACCGAAATTTTGATTTCCGATGTGGTGATCATTTGAATGTTGATACGATCTTCTGCAAGAGCAGTAAACATGCGCGATGCGACACCTGCATGAGAGCGCATACCAACACCTACGATAGATACTTTAGCTACCTTATCATCACTACGCACTTCGCGTGCACCAATTTCTTTGGCAACCGCTTCCAGCACAGCAACAGCTTTGCTCATATCATTTTTGTGCACAGTAAACGTCAGGTCAGTAGTACCATCTGCTGACACGTTCTGAACAATAACATCGACTTCAATATTAGCGGCACCAATAGGCGCAAGAATTTTTGCCGCTACACCAGGAGTATCAGGTACACCAGCAACGGTTACTTTGGCTTCATCACGGTTAAATGCAATACCGGAAACAATAGGTTGTTCCATAGTCGAGTCTTCCTCGTCGAGGGTAATAAGGGTTCCAGGGCCTTCTTTGAAACTGTGCAAAACACGCAGAGGCACCTTGTATTTGCCAGCAAATTCTACAGAGCGAATTTGCAGGACTTTGGAACCCTGGCTGGCCATTTCCAGCATTTCTTCAAAGGTAATCTTTTCCAGACGACGCGCACGCTCGCATACACGTGGATCGGTGGTATATACGCCGTCTACATCGGTGTAGATCTGGCATTCATCCGCTTTCAGTGCGGCAGCAAGCGCAACACCGGTAGTATCTGAACCACCTCGGCCAAGAGTGGTGATATTGCCTTGCTCATCTACACCCTGGAAACCAGCCACAACCACAACGCGACCTGCTTTAAGGTCAGCGCGCATATTCTCTTCGTCAATAGACTGGATACGCGCTTTGGTATGGGCGTTATCCGTGAGGATACGCACTTGACCACCAGTGTAAGAGCGGGCGTCTACACCACGCTTTTTCAGTGCCATACACAAAAGTGCAATAGTCACTTGTTCACCGGTTGATACCAATACATCCAATTCACGCGGATCGGGGGTATCCTGAATTTGTTGCGCCAAACCGATCAGACGATTAGTTTCACCGCTCATAGCGGAGAGCACCACAACCATTTCATGACCCTGCGTATGAAAACCTGCCACCTTATCAGCAACTTGCTCTATACGCTCAATCGAGCCAACCGAGGTACCACCATACTTCTGAACTAATAAGCTCATTACACAGCCTATCCTTTATTAATTGAAAGCTAATTTACACTGGGTACAAATACACAATCTGACCGTATTCATTGGCAAGACGAACCAACGATGGCTCTTCGTTTGTTGAGTACCTTGTACGATAAAAAAATGCTTCTCCTGAATCGAGACGCAACGTCACTGAGACATCATCCAAGAATAAAGCGCTATCCGCTTGCCCATCTGCACGAACCGGCTCTTTTCTCAGATAAACACGCTGATCAAACTGCGCGCCATCGGAGACCTCTAATGGGTAAGCACTTAAACTATTGCTACCACTCCCTTGGGAATCCCATGCTGGCAGATAATCACCACCAGTCGCACTAAAACCAAACTTATAAGTCTGGCCACCAACAAAACTCATGCTTGTCTTCTGATAGCGCAACGGAAACTCCCGGCCACCAAAATGTTTGGTAATTACACCGACATAAACAGGGTCGGCTGTAGTGGCGGAGGTTCCATTTACAACAACATAAACTTCAATAGATTGAATTAGCGGCATGGCATTTTCCTTTTGATTGAAGAACACAAAAACAACATTTACTGTTGTCAGCATTCACCTGCACACGATTTGTGCACTAATGTGAGCAACCACAATACTCACCGTTAAAATCCTGCTTAATCTCACATCAACACATCACTACACAATTGCAATAGAACGCAAAAATCAGCCTATAACAATCGACTACTTCTAATGTTCACTGCTGGCACTTATACCAACCACTTGGGGGTAACCCCCAAATCATCTGGCAACCAGATCACAAAAAGGCGCCAATTAAACACCAGATTGCAACAAAAGTTAACCCAAATGGATGATTAAAAGCGGATTAATCACACTTCCGTCATCTTTCTGTACAGCTATTGACCGAGTTGGGTTTTTACCCAAGGTACGACTGAGGCCAAAGCAGCATCAAGCCCTGCAACATTGGTACCTCCGCCCTGCGCCATATCCGGACGACCACCGCCTTTGCCACCCAGCTGCCCAGCAACAAAACCCATCAAATCACCGGCTTTCACTTTGTGGGTTGTATCTTGGGTAACACCGGCAATCAAGGCTACCTTGTCGTCTTCAACTGTGGCCAGCAACACTACCGCTGAACCAAGTTTGTTTTTGAACTGATCGGCGGTCTCACGCAGGGATTTGGCATCTGCACCTTCAAGATTCAAGGCCAGCACCTTAATACCAGCTATATCCACTGCCTGTGACAGTACATCGCCACTGCCAGCAGTAGCTAGCTTAGTCTTCAAGGCGGCAAGATCTTTTTCCAACTTACGATTTTGCGCGACAAGCGCATCGAGCTTTTCAATCAATGTGTCGCGATTGGCTTTGAGGCTGCGGCCAGCGGTATCTACTAGCACTTCAACCTGATCAAACAGCGCCAGCGCCTTTGCCCCAGTGACAGCCTCAATACGACGCACACCGGCAGCAACACCGGATTCAGAGGTAATGCGGAACAGACCTATATCACCAGTCCGGTTAACATGAGTGCCGCCACAGAGCTCGACGGAGAAGCCGTCGCCCATGGTCAATACACGCACTGTATCGCCATATTTTTCACCAAACAGCGCCATCGCGCCTTTGGCTTTGGCTGCATCCATATTGCAAAGATCGGTGGAAACCGCCGAGTTGGCGCGAATCTGGTCGTTGACCAACAATTCAATGGCTTTTAACTGCTCGCCGGTCACTGCTTCAAAATGAGAGAAATCGAAACGCAGGCGCTCGGAGTCAACCAGCGAGCCCTTTTGGGTCACATGCTCACCTAATACTTTACGCAGTGCAGCATGCATCAAG
>NZ_JBRFPI010000419.1:0-3713 GCF_053579595.1 Cellvibrio sp. | reverse complement strand
TGTCGGTAAGACGTTAGTCGCAGCAGGTTTATTGGTTGCGGCAAAAAATCATGGCTTGACAACGGCTGCATTAAAACCACTTGCTGCAGGCTGTGAAAAAACCGACGCCGGTTTGCGCAATGCCGATGCACTTTTATTGCAGTCGGTTATGACCCAGTCGATGCTCTACGAGCAAATAAACCCTATCGCGTTGGAATCTGCTATTGCCCCGCACATTGCGGCGCAACAAGAGAAACGTGTTTTATCGGCTGATCGGATTGCAGGGTTTTGTCGCGGCAGCTTAAATCAAGCTGACTTTACGTTAGTCGAAGGTGCGGGCGGTTGGCGCGTGCCGTTAAATCCGCAAGGGACGCTGGCCGATGTGGTTAAAATATTGCGCTTGCCGGTGATATTGGTGGTGGGTGTGCGTTTGGGTTGTATCAATCATGCGCTCTTAACGGTAGAAGCAATTCGCAATGATGGTTTGCCATTAGCGGGTTGGGTAGCCAATTGTATTGATGCGGATATGCCGGTGTTGCAAGAAAATATTCACAGCTTGGCGGCGCGCATACCTGCACCCTGTCTAGGCGTAGTGCCTTGGCTGGAAAATGCGGTACCCGAAACAGTTGCGAGTGCGCTTGACCAGGAATCACTGGTGCACTTTTTTTCCATGTGAATCGCTAATCATCATGCTTATATCTGTTCGTAATTTTGCGATTTATTTTTTTATCCTGTGCGCGCTTGCGGGTTGCACCTCTCTGCCTGCAAAACAAAAAATTCCTGTCGCAAACACGGAGCACACTATCTATTTTATTTATCGCGAATGGCATACCAGTATTTTAATCGATGCAAAAACCGTTGCGCGCCACAGCCAGTATTTGCGGCAAGAGGCCGCTAACCAACGCTACATTCGTATTGGCTGGGGCGATGGCAATTACTTTACCGGCAAAAGTAAAACCCTCGGTTCCGCAACCAAGGCACTGATCGCTTCGAGCCATTCAGCGCTGCAGGTGATTGCCTATGCGCAGCCGCCGTTTGCATCCATCCCGCCGGAGACTCGCGTGCCCATTGCTATTACTGACAAGGGAATGCGCAAGTTGATTCGCTCTTTGGATAAATCCTTTGCGCTGGATGAGTCCGGCCTCGTCATTCCTTTGCAAGCCTATGTGACCGACGCGGGTAACTTCTATCAGGCGAGTGGCCATTACAGCCTCTTCAGCAACTGCAATACATGGAGTGGGCGCGCCTTGCAGGCGGCCGGGTTGCCAGTGCGCAGCGGCTTGCAACTGACGGCACAGAGCATCTTCGAGCAAGCGCGCGCTATCTCTGAATATCAGCAAGCCCTTGGTTTGGTTGGAGAAAGCGAATAGTTTCAAGTTATATCGCTGGTTTTTTTAAGCCAAACTCGTCTTAAAAGGCGATAGTTAAGCGGCAATCCCGCCTGTTTTTTAAGCATTTCCCGGCGTAAACTACTACATAAGGTTGGGGGAGTGTTTTCTACTATTCCCCTTTGGTCTCATTCTTGATAGCCAACTAAAGAGGGTAAGCTGATGGACGTAGGTTCTGTAGTCAACCAGGGTCTGATTGGTATGCAAAAAAGCCAGTCATCGATGCTGCAATCGGCACAGCAAATTGCGCAGGCGGGCACTACTCAGCGCGATAACCCACAGGCTAATGATCTCGCCGAGCCGTTGATCAACATTAAGGCGCAGAGCCAAGTGTTTGATAGTTCTGCCAAAGTGGTGAAAGCAGCTGATGAAACTATCGGTACTTTGTTAGATGTGAAAGCGTGATTGTGCGGGTATTCGCATAACTGTGAGGTGATTTGAGTGATCAACAATATCCCGTCCAACTTCGCCAATACTGTAGCGCCGTTTGTGCCTATGGGACGAGCGCCTGTTGGCCAGGAAACAACCGATCTGAAATCGTCCACCTTTCGTCCTACAGAGCAACTGGCTGAATCGGGGCGGGGGCAAAATCGGCGCTTACCCGAAGAGCGCCCCAATGATGAAGTTGAGCGTGACCGTGTTGAACGCGGTGCCCAGGGTACTGATCAGGTTGCGCAGGATGCAGCTTCAAAGCGCCGCGCTGAGCAGGAGCGTCAACAGGCTGAGCGCGAGCAAATCCAGGAGCTGGCAGCGCGCGACCGAGAAGTGCGCGCTCATGAGCAAGCGCATGCAGCCGTCGCTGGGCAATATGGCAGTAGTCCAACTTATTCTTTTGTGCGCGGCCCGGATGGCGTGAGCTATGCGGTGGGTGGAGAGGTTCAAATCGACACCAGTCCCATTCCCGGTGATCCTGAAGCGACGTTGCGCAAGGCGCAGCAATTGCGCAGGGCGGCAAATGCTCCAGCGGAGCCGTCATCGCAAGATACTAATGTAGCTTCACAAGCGGCGCAGATGGAGCAGCAGGCGCGCGCTGAATTGCGCGAGCAGCAGGCTATAGAAGCGGAGCTACGTCGTGAAGGCGTTGACGAAGCTAACGGGCAAAATCAGCCCGCTGGTGCTGGTGATTCGCAAGAAGCTGAGCGGGCTCAGGCAAAAGCCGAGGACGAAAAACAGCGGTTGGCGGATGAGGAAGCGCGGTTGCAAGCCGATCAGGAACGATTTGAAGCTGAGCAGCGCCTGTTGGATCAGCGTCAGGCGCGTGCAGAGTTTTTTAACGAAGGCGCCAAACGCAATATTGACCTCAATCGTCGCTTGATTGAAATTGGTGTGTTCAGCTCGGAATCTGGCATAGGCAGTTTTTTAAATAAAACCGTCTAGTGTTAACGGAATTGTCATTTTTTGCTGCTATTTTTTTGTCATGAGTGTGTGGTCAGTCTTCTAATTAGGCGCATCGTTCAATAAAACATCCACATTGATTTTTGTTGCGCCCAAACGTTTATTTTCCTTGACCGCATATAGATGTCTCCCTATAATTCGCGGCCTCACTTGAGCAGTTGGCAAATGTGAGTTTCAGTCGCGGGGTGGAGCAGCTTGGTAGCTCGTCGGGCTCATAACCCGAAGGTCGTAGGTTCAAATCCTGCCCCCGCAACCAAAATTTTAGTTTCTTGCCGGCGGTAAATATCAGCAAGAAGCGGTGAAGAAAAGGGATTTCCCGGTTCTCGCCAGAAATTAAGAGGTTACGAGTTTGCTTTCTTGTAAAGCAAACTCGGTCGAGAAGCCCCTTTTTGGGGCTTTTTTGTATTTGTTGTTTGCGGGCATCGCCCCCACCGTACGGCCTGTGCGGTGAATGCAGTAAACGTTCGAATGGGCCTTGTGCCCATTTTTGTTTTTTGGGCTTCTGCATTTTGCAGGGCTGGTTTGAGTGCGGATTAAAGCATGGCTTCCAAGCAAGAATTGTTAGAGCAAATGGTTTCACCTGTCGCTACTGCCTTAGGTTGCGAGTTGTGGGGGTTGGAATATTTGACGCAGGGGCGTTACACCACCGTGCGCATCTTTATCGATGGCCCCAACGGCGTATCGCTGGATGACTGTGAGCGTGTCAGTCGCCAGGTGAGTAGTGTGTTTGATGTAGAAGACCCGATTGATGGCGAGTACACGCTTGAAGTGTCATCGCCCGGTATGGATCGCCCGCTCTATAGAGAGTCGCAATATGTGCGCTACATTGGCGAAACTATCAGTGTGCGTTTGCGTATTGCACGTGATGGTCGCCGCCGTTTTAAAGGCGTAATCACCAAAGTAGAAAAAGGAGATGTTTTTTTGCAGGTGGATGATAAGGAAGTGCATAAG
>NZ_JBRFPI010000418.1:0-3715 GCF_053579595.1 Cellvibrio sp. | reverse complement strand
AACGCGAATCGCTTGAACATATTCGCACCGCGCTCGATAATGAAGATTTTGTGCTGTTCTACCAACCCATAGTCAATATGCGCACCGGTGAAATTATTGGCGCAGAAGCATTGGTGCGCTGGCAACACCCGGAGCGCGGTTTATTAGCACCAGCGGCTTTTTTGCCGGTAATTGAAGACCATCCACTCAGTATTGAACTGGGCGATTGGGTCATCGATGATGCACTGCGGCAAATCGCTCTGTGGCGCAACTTGGGTGTGAATATTCCGGTGAGCGTAAATGTGGGTGCACAACAATTGCAGCAAGGTAATTTTGCTGCGCGCCTCGCTACACAATTATCCCAGCACCCGGAAGTGCCGCCAGATTTTCTGGAGTTGGAAATTGTAGAGACGAGCGCGTTAAAAGATATCGCCGAAGTCGCGGAATTAATGCGCTCATGTCGTGCGCTGGGCGTGCACTTTGCGGTGGATGATTTCGGCACTGGCTATTCATCGCTGACCTATTTAAAACGCCTGCCCGCCGAACTGTTAAAAATTGACCAGACATTTATCCGCGATATGCTCGATGACCCGGATGATCTGGAAATTGTGAAAGGTGTAATCGGTTTAGCCAATGCGTTTCATCGCAAAGTCATTGCGGAAGGTGTAGAGACCATCGCTCACGGCGAATTGCTGATTCCACTCGGCTGCGAACTCGCACAGGGTTACGGCATCGCTCGCCCCATGCCCGCCGCCGACTTGCCTAACTGGGCCGTAACCTGGAAGCCCGATCCCGCCTGGACAAAGCTGTACCGCTTGGTCTAAATCACTGCGTCCCGCAATCTAAAACACCGCGTTGCCAATCGCCGCCAGCGCTATTCTCAGATTGTATTATTAACAATAAATCGTTAATCTTCGTCCATCTTTTTCGTCTAACAGAGCAATGACAACGATGGCAATCCTCGACCGCAACTTCAACCTTTCCCAACGCATGGTACAAGAGCTGGGACGCACAATTATTTGCGGTGAATTTCCGGATGACAGCTTGCCGACAGAAGCAGAACTCTGCGATAAATTTGGTGTAAGCCGCAGCGCAGTGCGCGAAGCAGTAAAAATGCTCTCCGCAAAAGGATTGATCTCCAGCAAGCCACGTCAGGGCATTCGTATATTGCCGGAAGACCAGTGGAATATTTTTGATCCGGATTTGCTGCGCTGGGTATTAGAAAGCAAACCCTCGCTGCTGGTGTTAAAAGAATTTTTGCAAGTGCGCATCGCCATCGAACCCGAAGCCGCCGCCCTCGCCGCACGCTACGCAGACCAAACCACATTAGACAATATTGAAAAAGCCCTCGAAGGCATGCGCAAAGCCGAAGGTAATAGCAAAGAAGATCTGGAAGCCGACATCGCGTTTCACGTCAGCATCCTCTACGCCAGCAACAACCGTTTTTACATCCGCCTGCGTGATTTTATTTCCACCGCCCTGCGCGTCAGCATCAGCCACACCAGCCCCATCAAAGGCAACCACGAAGGCATAGTGGAAGACCACGCAAAAGTCTTCAACGCGATTAAAAACCGCAACCCCGAACGCGCGAAGCAATCTATGCTGGCGTTGATCGATGAAGCATTGAATTTTATTGAGGATGCGATTGCGGCGGGGAAGTGATATCAAAATTGGCCAGCGTTTACTAACGTTCACAGTTGGATATTTGATATTTAAGTGTGCAATGCTAAAAATGCTTCGGCTGTAATTTCAACTCCTTCGAGATTGCGAATGGTGACTTCCTTGGTGATATTCTTTCAGTCCCCTCCAGACGGCAATTCGAAGGAAGGAATCAGAATTAATCCAATACTCTCAATCATAAAACTATCTTCTATCTGCATTAATTCGACTTTATCCATTCACCAATCCTCATCCGATTACCCTGTGCTCAATGATTGAATTGGGCTCGGCCGAAAGTCTTTGAGCTTATGCTCTAGTTAAAGATTTTTGCGACCCCATTCTTTCATAAATGTCTTTCGCTCAGGACCCTTTGGCAAATTCAATACAACGCTTACGTCACTTTCTGAAACAACTTCAAACCCAGATATAGCGGAAGCGACACAGAATACATTTAGCCAATGTTTTCCACAGCTTTCACATTGAAACAAAATATATTCCATTGATTCAGCATGCCCCAAATCTTCTTTTGAATTGCTAATAATGGGCTCATCGCAGCAATTAATCTCACTTTTCTTCATCGGCTTCTGTACTTGGATGTCACGCCGAAAATATCCAGCAAGGTGCGCTGCGGAATACTTTTTTAAAGCTTTCTATATGCATTTGGATTTAACATCCTCTCAAATATAATCTTGATAGCTATTTACACGAGAAATCAATCTTTCAGACAGATAGCTATTTGCCGTATGAAGCTCACTGTGAATGAGCAAGGCCTCTTCTCTGTATTTAATTTTCTTTTCTTTAGTCCAATAAAAAGGAGGAGCTGAGAGATTCGTAATCCGATCGGCAAGTTTTACCATCCAAATTTCAACGGGTTGCATTTTAATTCTCTCTAAAGAGTCCACCATTTGCTCGTGTTTGGTAGACAGACTCTCATCCTTTGTTAATGCTTTAACGCCTTCCGCAACGTCTTTGCCAAAATTTGATGCCAACTGCTCATATGTAGCTTCTGTGTCTTCCAAGGTGTCATGAAGAAGTGCACATTGAATGGCTAAATTACCATCGGCTTCAGGTGTATTGTTTAGAGCCCAAATTAGCTCCATTGCAACGCTCCCAACATGATTAATATAATCAAATTGTTGGCCATCAACCGGCCCGCCGTAGGTCTGCCCGTGATGAGCTAGAGTTGCGAAGTCCCATGCCTTCACATAAACATCCTGAGACCAATTTGAAGTCATCTTATATCCCCTTCGATGTAACATTTCGTTCAGCAGCGGTAAATCAGTGGCACATTAGGAGGTGTTGATTTTTACCGCAACCGTTTGCCAAGCCTTAATAAAAGACCATTACCCACCAAAAAAATACAAGTAAAGTGTTTGTGAATACAGTACAAACAGAAGAGAGGAGTCACCATGAATATTACATGTTTGACCGCTTTGTTAACCCTTTACCATTTTTTTAGCGACCATCTTTTTAAATCCTTTAAGATAAAAATATGGGGCATTATATGATTTAACCGAGAACCCAGGGTCTTTCATCGCTGAGGCGAACAATGCGAATAGTAAGAACACAAATATCATGATGGCAATAAATACACCAACTGTCCCGTCAAATTGAAACCTCAAAAGGATTGAACCAATAAAACCTACCCAAGAAATTATTGATATTTTTGACCAAAGGACCTTCTTCTTATTGCATGGCTTGCATCTCTCAAATTCTATATTTACGTCTTTTCTACAAACGAAATACGCAATAATCAATGCGAGTGGACTGAGCAAAATCCACAATATAATAATTGGATTAACATATCTAAGCTTATCTTGCACTTTAACTAAATCAGATTCTGTTCCGCAACCAACGCAGATGCTAGGCAACTTTCCCGGCTCTTTAATTTTAAATTGGTTCCCAGCCAGCTCAATTGAGTTGTAGTTCGTTTGGCTCGAATTCGGAGTTTTATAAATTGAGTCGTTCATGGATTCTCCTCGCTTATAATGGTTAAAGCTTAGTTAATGGGCAGTTTGTAAATTGCGCTTGCGATAAACTTTCCGCAACGATTCACCAAACGCGCGACTTAAGAACT